>CAYHSN010000008.1:0-1923 GCA_964359235.1 uncultured Vicinamibacterales bacterium
CCCCGGCCGACGCCCGGCGCCGCTCGGCGTGGGTCAGTCGCCGGCTCCGCCTCCTTCGTGTCCACGGGCTCCTGCGCAAAATCGCCGGTACGCACCGTGACCATGTGACCAAGGCCGGACGAACGATGACCACGGCGATTCTCACGGCCCTACGCTCGACCGTCCGGCAACTGACGCCCGCGGCATGAAAATCGCCGCGGCGGAAGAAGATTTCAGGGGTTAGTAGTACAGAGAGCGCAGAGATTCCTAAGGTTTTCTCTGTAGCCTCGGCGTGCTCTGTGGTTCATGCTCTGTGCCCTCGCAGCCCTGGCGACTTCCGCCACGGGCTGTTAGCCCTGAAATCCACTATAGTTGAAGATTCATGTCTGCTTCACGGTGTTCCTGTCAGTCTTTCAGATCTTCCCGATCGCGCCGTTCCACATCATCGATCTGGGCGGCAGCACGTTCGCCTCGGGGTCGGGACTGCTCTCGGCGGGCGGCGCCTACATGACGTCGTTTCTACCCGAGCGCCGGCGCGCCGAAGGCATCGGCTACAAGCGGATCTTCATCCCGTGCCTGGTCTTCATTCCGATCGGGCTCTCGCTGCTCGCGCTCGGCGGCTCGCGCGTTTGGATGGTGCTCTCGGCCATCATCTTCGGCGTCGGGTTCGGCACGGCGTACCCCGTGTTCGTGGCCTACATCATGCAGCGCGTCGACGCCTCGCGGCGCGGCGCCGCCTTCGGCGCGATGCTCGCCGCCTTCGACACCGGCATCGGCACCGGATCGACGATGATGGGCTGGTTGATCCAGCGGATGGGATTCGCGAACGCGTTCGGGGTCGCGGCGGGGATCTCGGCGTTCGCGTTGCCCTATTTCTTCATCGCGGACCGGCGATTCGGCCGCCGCGACGAATCGGCGTAGGGGCCGAGCGTGCCCGCCCTGAGCGGCGCCGAAGGGCTCGGCCCGGAGACACGCGATGACCATCAACGACGCGCACTGTCACTTCTTCTCCCCGAAGTTCTTCGACACGCTGCTGAACGAGCTGCTGCAGACAGGCGGGCGTCCGCCCGGCGACGCGGCGGGGAAGCCGATCCCGCAGGTGCTCGCGTGGGAGGACCCGGGGTCCCCTCAGCAACTCGCTGACCGCTGGGTCGCCGAGCTGGATCGCCACGGCGTCGCGCGCGCCGCAATCATCGCGAGCGTACCGGGCGACGAGGCCTCGGTGGCGGCCGCCGTCGCGCGCCATCCGTCGCGCTTCGTCGGCGCCTTTGTGCTCAACGCGGCGGCCGAGGACGCCCTGGCGCGCGCGACCCGAGCGTTCGGCGAGCTTGGCCTTCGCACCGCATGCCTGTTCCCCGCGATGCACCACTACCGCCTGGACGACGAGCGGGTGTGGAAGGTGTTCGAGGCGGCGAGATTGCACCACGGCGCGATCTTCGCCCACTGCGGCGTACTCTCGATTGGCGCGCGCAGAAAGCTCGGCCTGCCGAGCCCGTTCGATCTGCGCCTGGGCGATCCGCTCGCGCTCGCCGCGACGGCGTCGCGGTTTCCACACGTGCCGGTGATTGTGCCGCACTTCGGCGCCGGCTTCTTCCGCGAGGCGCTCATGGCTGCTGAGGCGTGCCCGAACATTCATCTGGACACGTCGAGCTCGAACGGCTGGATCAAGTACTACCCGGGCCTGACGCTCGCGGACGTCTTCCGCCGCGCGCTGGAGGTGGTGGGAGCCGATCGGCTGCTCTTCGGCACCGACTCGTCGTTCTTCCCGCGCGGGTGGCAGACGCCGATCTTCGAGGCGCAGAAGGCGGTGCTCGCGGAGATCGGCGCCGACCCGGAGACGCAGGCGAAGATCCTCGGGGGGAACTTCGATCGCGTGTTCGGGCTGAGCTAAGGAGTCACCGCGGAGAACACGGACAGATTGACCGCAGAGGTCGCGGAGGCGGC
>CAYHSN010000008.1:2023-8456 GCA_964359235.1 uncultured Vicinamibacterales bacterium
CTCAAATGCTTTATCGCGCCGGTCTGTGCGGCGCGTCGGACTCGTGCTGCGGCCCGCGGTGCCGGCGCTGCTGATCGAAGAAGCGCTGGCACGCCCGGTTGAAGCGATCGGCGAGCGCGCGGCCGGCCTCGCCGGCGACCGGGCCGAGCCGCCGCCACGCCGCCTGCGCGTCTTTCACCTCGTCGGCCGCCGCGCGCCACTTGGACTCCTCCGACACGCGGCTGCTGGCGCGGCCCGCGATGGTGTTGGCGGCGAGCGCTTCGCGCAGCCGCTCGGCCAGAATCGTCGCCGGAGACGCGGCCACGGCCGTCGCCATCTCGGGCTCGGCGGCGAGCGCGTGCTCGACCTTCTGGCAGAGCGATTCCATCTTCCGGCGCGCCGGCTCCGGATCCAGGGCCGTGCCGCGGAAGCGATCCGGATACGCGTCCACCAGCCGCCCGATGGCGGCCGTGAGCCGGTTCGAGAGCGGCTCGATGAGTTCGCGCGGCAACGTGGGCAGCTGGTTCCAGCGCGACCAGCACGAGACGGCCTGCTCGACGAGCGTGTCGGGCGGCGCGGCGCCCTCGGCCGGCACGAGCGCCTCGAGCTCGACGACCACCGCCTCCCGCTCGCCGAGCCGGCTGCCGAGATCGATCTGGTGGCGGTGTTTGTAGCGCTCGAAGAACCTGTCGCACGCGGTGCGGAAGCGCTGCCAGACGATCTCGGACTTGTTCTTCCGGACCGCACCGACCGACTTCCATTCCGCCTGGAGGCGGCGGAGCTCGGCGGCTGCGCTCTCCCACTCGGTCGAGTCGGCGAGCGCCTCGGCCTGCGCGCACAACGCGAGCTTGCGTTCCAGGTTCGCCGACCACATCTGCTTACGCTGGGCGAGATCCTCGTGGCGCCGCGTGAAGAAGGTGTCGCAGGCGGCGCGGAAGCGTTTCCAGACCACCTTCGCGTGCTTGCGCGAGACGGGTCCGAGCGTCGTCCACTCGGCCTGCAGGTGCTTGAGCTCTTCGGCGGTCTTGATCCAGTCGGTCGAGTGGGCGAGCGCCTCGGCCTTCTGGCAGAGCTCCTCCTTGCGGCGCAGGTTCTCGCCGCGCTCTTCGGCGCGCTGGGCGAAGAACTCGCCGCACTTCGTGCGGATCTCGTCGCTCGCCGTCTTGAAGCGGCGCCAGAGCGCCTCGGCGTGATCGCGCGGCGCCTCGGCCACCTCGCGCCAGCGCTCGTGCAGATCGCGCAGCGCCTGCGCAGCCTTCTCGAGGTCGGCTTCGGCTCGGAGCGCGTCCATCTGCGCGATGAGCTGCTCCTGGGCCGCGGCGTTGGCGAACCGCTTCCAGTCGTCCAGCTCGCGCAGCGCGCGCGCGCGGGGCACGAGCGCGGCGTGCAGCGCCTTCAGGCGCTCGACGATTTGCTCTTCGTCCTTGCGCGTCGGCAGCGGCAGCGGCGCGTCGAGCGCCGTCCGGATGTTCCGCAGCCCGCGCTCGGCTTCCTTGAGCTTCAGATCCTCGGCGCCGGCCCGCGACTCGAGGTGCGTGCAGAGCTGCGTCAGGCGCGACAGAGTGTCGCGCTTCGCCTGTTCCTGGTGCCGCTTCACCTCGACGTCGCGCGCGGCGAGGCGCGCGCCCGCCTGCTCGAACCGGGCGAGGGCGCCCTCCGGCGCCGCGCCGGCGGTGTCGAGAAGGCCCTGCCACTCGGCGCCGAGCGCCGACCAGCGAGGCGGGACGCTGGAGAGATCCTCCTGCGCGGCGAGCGCCTCGGCCTCGGTGGCGAGCGCCTCGAGCCGCGCGCGCGCGGCCTCGGTCGCCTCCCATTGTCCGGTGCGCGCGTTGAAGCCGTCCACGGCGCGCTCGAAGCGGGCCTGAAGCTGGCGTTGCTCGGCGGCGGGCAGCTCGGCAGCGGGCGCGAGCGCGGACCAGTCATCCTGCACGGCCGCCAGCGCGGCCCGGGCTTCCTCGTTCGGCACAGTCAATTCCTCCACCCGCTCGCAGAGCGCGACGCGGATTGCGCGCTCGCGCGCGAGCGCCTCGGCTCGGCGCTCCTGCGCGATCGTGTCCTCGCGCCGCCGGGCGATCGCGGCGCGCGCCGCTTCCACCGCAGCGGCAAATCGCCGCGCGAGTTCGGGCGCCACGTCGTCCGCGCCCAGGGCTCGCCAGTCATCCGCGGCGCGCGCGAGCGCGGCATCGGCCGCGCGCCAGTCGGTGAGCGAGGCGGACGACTCGACCGACTCGCAGAGCGCGGCCTGCTGCTTCTGCCGCTCGGCGGCTGCGGCCTGGCGCGCCGCATCCGCGTCTTCGAGCGCCTGCACCAGCGCGGCGGCGTGGCGGCCCGCCGTCTTGTGCTTGGCGCGCGCGGCGATGGTCTTGAACGTCTGGTGCGCCTCAGGCGTCCGCGCCGCGATCTTCTCGAGCGCCGCGGCGGCCACGTCCCTGTGCTCGCTGTTGATGGCGACATCGACGAGCTCGTGCTCGTCGGCCAGCGCGTCGAGCGCCTGCATCGCCGTCTGCACATCCGCGGCCTGCCGCGCCACCGACCCGAGCGCGTGCGCGTCGGTCAGCCGAGCGATCGCCGCCTGCCGTGTCGCCGCGTGCGCCGCCGATTTCGCCACCTGCGCGAGCGACCGCGCGTCCGAGAGACCCGCAACCGCGGATGCGCCCTCGTCCGGCCCGCCGCTCGTCGCCATCTCGACGAGGCCCGCGACCGCTTCCTCCCTGACGCGCTCGTCGGCGTCTTCGCGCGCCACGACCGCCAGGAACGCGACGTCGCCCAGCCGCCGCACCGCCGCGCGGCGCACCGACGGGTCCGCGTCCTCGCGCGCCACCGCCTTCAGCTCGCCGGCATCGTCGAGCTCGGCAATGGCGGCGATGCGCACCGCCGGGTCAGGGTTTTTCCAACGGGGTTGGGGCTTGAGTCGAGCCAGCAGACTCATAGAAAGAGGCCTATCGCGGCCTTGCACGCGCCTTGCCACGACCGGCCAGCGAGCGACCCCCTCCCTTGGGGCCGGGGGCGCCGAGACGAGTCCCCTATTCTATCGAGAATACGGGGGCCGCAACACGGGCAGGCGGGCGCGGCCCACGTTTGACGACTCTCGATACGAACATCTAAGATCGCAGATCCATTTGCTTGAATTCCCATCCGAGGATTCACATGATGCGCACCCCCCTTGGACGCCTCACACTCGTGCTCGTCGTGGCGGCGGCCGTTGCAGTCGCCGGTCCCGGTGCCGTGATTTCGGCACAGCCGCAGCCCGCCCGCAGGTGGCTGTCCTACGACCAGGTGTTTGGAGCCCCGCAGACGCCGCCCGGCCAGCCGGCGCCCGGCACGGAGATCCTCGGTCGCTTGCCGAACATCACGGGCTGGTTGGACGATGAGCGGTATCTCGAGACGCGGGAGGATCCGGCCGACAAGCAGCGGAAGGTGTACGTCGTGAGCGCGGCCGACGGCGCCGCGACGGTGTACCGCGACGACGCCACGCTGCAGAAAGATCTGCCGAAGGGTTTCGATCCGCGCGCGGCGGCCGCGACGACGCCCGACGGACACGCATTCGTGTTCACCCGCGACAACGATCTTCACTACTACGATCTGACGAGCAAGCGCCTGCGCCGCCTCACCGCGAACCCGGCCGAAGAGCAGAACCCACGTTTTTCGCCCGACGGCAAGTGGATCGCCTACACGCGCGAGGGCAATCTCTTCACCTACGACCTCGCGCAGTCGGTCGAGCATCAGTACACGACCGACGGCGGCGAGCACGTGTACAACGGGTGGGCGTCGTGGGTCTACATGGAGGAAATCCTGGGGCGCGCCACGCGCTACGCCGCGTTCTGGTGGTCGCCCGACAGCGCGAAGCTCGCCTTCATGCGCTTCGACGACAACCCCGTGCCGATCTTCTCCATCTATCACGCCGACGGCCAGCACGGTGAACTCGAGCGCCAGCACTATCCGAAGGCCGGCGATCCCAACCCGTTCGTGAAGATGGGGGCCGTTTCGGTCGCCGACGGCAAGATCGGGTGGATGGACTTCGAGGAGAAGGCCGATCACTACATCGCGTGGCCGCTCTGGACGCCCGACAGCAGGACCCTGACGGTGCAGTGGATGAACCGCGGGCAGGACACGATCCGCTTCTACAACTGCGATCCGGTCACGGGGAAGAAGACGCAGATCTTCGAGGAAAAGCAGCCGTCGTGGGTCGAGTGGTTCGAGGACCTCTACTACTTCAAGGACGGATCGGGGTTTCTGCTGCGAAGCGACGTGGACGGCTGGAGCCACCTCTATTACTACGGGATGGACGGCGGGCTGAAGAAGCGTCTGACGCAGGGCGACTGGCAGGTCAGCTCGGTCGCGCTCGTGGATGAGCAGGGCGGCTGGGTGTACTTCAGCGGCCGTCCGGCGAAGAAGTCGTGGGACTCGCACCTGATGCGCGTGAAGCTCGACGCGAGCGGTCTCGAGCAGCTCACGAAGGACGACGGGTCGCACGGCGCGCGCGTGTCGCCGGGCGGGAAGTACTTCATCGATTCGTTCAGCACCGTCACGACGCCGGCGAAGATGGCGCTCTACCGCGCGGACGGCACATTCGTGCGGCCGCTCGGTGATGCGCGCACGAAGACCACCGACGAGTACGCGTGGGGCAAGGCCGAGGTCTTCACGATCCCGTCGGGTGACAGCTACGACCTGCCGGCGTACTGGGTGCTGCCGCCCGACTTCGATCAGAAGAAGCAGTACCCGATCGTCTTCAGCATCTACGGCGGGCCCGCCTCCGGCACGGTGCGCAACGCGTGGCCTGGCCTGCAACCGCACTACTGGGCCCAGCGGGGCGTCATCACGATCGGCGTCGATCACCGTGCGAGCGGTCACTTCGGCAAGAAGGGCGTCTCCCTCATGCACCGGAGCCTGGGCAAGTGGGAGATGGCCGATCTCATCACCGCGGCGAAGTGGCTGCGGACGAAGCCCTTCATCGCGAAGGACCGGATCGGCATCACGGGCGGCAGCTACGGCGGCTACACGACCATGATGGCGCTCACCTACGGCGCCGGCGAGTTCAACTTCGGCATCGCGGGATCGTCGGTGACCGACTGGCATCTCTACGACTCGGTCTACACCGAGCGGTTCATGGACACGCCGAAGGAAAACCCAGACGGCTACAAGAACGGCGCGGTCGTGACCTACGCCGATCGATACAAGGACGGCACGCTGCGCATCACGCACGGCACGATCGACGACAACGTGCACATGCAGAACTCGATGCAGGTGGTAGACTGGCTGACGAACCACAACAAGGCGTTCGAGCTGATGATCTTTCCCGACAGCCGGCACGGCATCCAGGCCAGCCAGCGGGCGTTCCTGATGCGCGGGACGCACGACTTCTGGGTGCGCAACCTGCTCGGCGGCAGGCTGCCGCAGGAGCGGGCGAAGAAGTAGACAGGAGACAGCAATGACGTCGTAGTGCGCGACTTCAGTCGCGCCGTGTCAGTAACGAGGAACGGGTAACGAGTAACGAGTAGGAACGAGGAGCGAGGAACGAGGAACGAGAGACGAGGAACGGCGACCGAGCTGCCGAACGGTGAACGAAGCCGGCGAACGGCGAAGCGAAGAGAGCGAACGGCAGACGAAGTCACCGAACGGCAGACGAAGCGAGTGAACGGCGATCGAAGAAGCCGAACGGCAAGCGAAGAATGTGAACGGCAAGCGAACATCCGAGGAGATGTCTATGTCACTAAAGGCCGTGTGGACGTGTTTGTGTCTGGGTGCGGTGATGGTGATGGCGGCCGACCCGGCGTGCGCGCAGACCGCGCAGACCGCGCAGGCAAAGGAGCAACCCGTGGTCGTGATCGAGACGAGCGTCGGCGACATCACCGTTGAGCTCTATGCGGACAAGGCCCCGATCAGCGTCGAGAACTTCCTGGGCTACGTGAAGGACGGGTTCTACAGCGGGACGATCTTCCACCGCGTGATCAAGGGCTTCATGATCCAGGGCGGCGGCATGACGGCCGACGGCCAGGGGAAGAAGACCAAGGCACCGATCCGCAACGAAGCGACCAACGGCCTCAGCAATGCGCGCGGCACGCTCGCGATGGCGCGCACCAACGAGGTCAACAGCGCGACCGCCCAGTTCTTCATCAACACGGTCGACAACGTCGGCCTCGATCACAAGGGTGTGGCGAACTTCGGCTACTGCGTCTTCGGCAAGGTCACGGCCGGGATGGACGTGGTGGACAAGATCGAGAAGGCGCCGACCAAGCCGGGCGACTCGCCGGTGGATCCGGTGGCGATCAAGTCGGTGAAGGTGAAGCAGTGAATGAGATCGGCTCTAGGCTTTAGGCTCTGGGCTCTGGCCCGTACGACGGCGCGACGGCGTGAGTGGCCCAAAGCCTAGAGCCCAAAGCCTAGAGCCCAAAGCCCAGAGCCCGAAGCCTTCTTGCATGCCCACCCGCCTGCGCGAGGCCTGGCGCCGTCACGA
>CAYHSN010000008.1:8556-18434 GCA_964359235.1 uncultured Vicinamibacterales bacterium
CTGGATCTTCCCGATCGCTCGCAGCTCCTGCTCCAGGCGCGCCACGAGCCCATCCAGCTCGTCGATGACCGCCTGCACCGTCTCCGGTTGCGAGAGATCCACGCCCGCGCGCTGCAGCAGCGTCATCGGATAGTCGCTGCTGCCCGCGCGCAGCAGGTCGAGATACCGCTCGCGCGTGCTGTCGCCGCCGCGCGTCAGCTCCTCCGCCAGGCGGGCGGCCGAGGCGAAACAGGTCGCGTACTGATAGACGTAGTACGGCGCGTTGTAGAAGTGAGGAATGCGCGCCCACGTGATCCGCGTGAGGGGGTCGTCATCCAGCCCGTCGACCGCCTCCCCGAAGTACTCGCGAAACGTCCGCAGGTAGAGGTCGCTCAGAATCTCCGCCGTGACCGGCTGGCCCTCCTCGACGAGCCGGTGCGCCTGGATCTCGTAGTCGGCGAACATCACCTGCGTGCAAAACGTGCCCGTGATGTTGTCGATGGCGTGCTGCAAGAGCACGATGCGCTCCGACGGGTCGGTGGAGTGGGCGAGCCGGAAGTCGAGGAGCAGCGCCTCGCTCAGCGTGGACGGCACCTCGGCGACGAAGATCGTGTAGCTCGCGTAGATGAACGGCTGTGCTCCGTGCGCCAGGATGGTGTGCATCGAATGCCCCATTTCGTGCGCCAGCGTGAACACATCGTCCAGGGTGTCGGTGTAGTTGAGGAGCATGTACGGGTGCGTGCCGTACACGGGCGCGGAGTAGGCGCCAGAGCGTTTGCCCTCGTTCTCGTAGACGTCGATCCATCCGCCGGCGAACGCCTGACGGACGCGATTCTGGTACGCCGAACCAAGCGGCGCGAGCGACTCGACGATCCCGTCGAGCACGTCCGTGTACGGATACTTCCTGTCGAAGTCGACGAGCGGAACCGAGAAGTCGTACGCGTGGTAGCTCGAAAGTCCGAGCGCGCGTTTCCGCAGCCGGTGGTAACGCCGCAGCGGATCGATCCCCGCGCGCGTCGTCGCGACGAGGTTTTCGACGACAGAGGACGGAATGTTGTCGCCGTGGAGAGCGGCGTCGAGCGTCGTGGCGTAGCCGCGGGCGCGGGCCTGGAACCAGTCGCGCTGGCACACGCCGTGGTAGAGCGCGGCGTAGGTGTTGAGGCTCAGCCGGTACGGCTCGTGGAGCGCGCGGAAGGCGGCGCGCCGGTCCTCCTGGTTGCGCTCGGTCGCGAGGATGCGGCGGCACTGGCCGTACGAGACCGTCACGGTCTCGCCCGTCGAGAGCGTGATGGTCGGGAACGTCGCGTCGGCCGTCGAGAGCGCCCAGTAGGCGTCGTTCGGGGCGCTCGTGAGGCGGCTGGCGAGCGACATGATGCGCTCGCCCTTCTCGTCGAGCACGTGCTCCTGCTGGCGGTAGAGGTCCTCGATCGCGAAGCGATAGATCTGCAGATCGGGTGTGGCGCCGATCCACGCGCGGACTGTCTCGAGCGGCAACCCGATCAGCTCGGGGTTGAACCACGACGAGGCCTGGCTCGACTTGGCGAGGAGGATCTGCACCTGCTGGCGCTTCGCGTTGGCGGTGTTGTCGCGCTGGTCCTCGTCGTAATGGAGCGACGCGAAGTACCAGATCTTGTGCGCGAGCTGACCCAGCTCGTCGTTCAGCCGGAACGCGCGCAGGATGGCCTCGGGGCCTTTCGCGAGCGTGCCTTGCAGCGCCGCGAACTCGTCGATGCGCGTGTCGAGCTCCCGATAGGCCGCCTCCCAGGCGGTCCAGTCCGGAAAGATGTCGTCGAGACTCCACTTGAAGCGCGCGGGAACGTCATCGCGGCAGCGTGTCCGGGCCTGCGGCGGCTGCGCGGTCGCGGCGTCGGAGGTGTCGTGGCTCGGCATGTCCCGATCATAGCCGACCGACCGCGCCCGAAGACGCGGGCGGAGGGAGAGGGCGCGGCGGCCGGCCGGTCGTCGCCGCGCCCCATCCCGGCGGTCGCGTGCGGACTACGGGTTGTAGAACCCGCGGTTCTTGCTGTACGGCGCCTCGCCGGGCTCCCCGCGCCGGAAGTGGCCCGACGGGATGCCCTTGCCGTCCCGCTCGAAGCTGAGGAGCTCGATGAACCACGCTTCGTGCTCGATCTCCTCCTGCAGGATTCTGGCCGCCATGTCGTAGGTGCGCGGATCCTTTCCGAACGTGAGATCGCAGATTTCACTCCACGTCCGGATGGCGCACCGCTCGGCTTCGAGCAGGACCGTCAGGATGGCGGCCGGTGTGGGATCGTCCGGCAGGTAGGCGTCCGGACAGCCGGCGCGGTCGGCGAACTCGCGGATGTCGCGCGGCAAGCCGGCCCCGAGCTCGTAGAGCCGTGGGGTGATCAGCTCGAAGTGGGCGCGGTCTTCGAGCCGCGCGTCCTCGCAGATCTCCTTGTAGTCTTCGTGACCCGCGAGGTGCATGCGCAGGATCGTGTAGTAGTAGTAGGTCGTGAACTCGGCGCCCGCGGCGTCGACGAGCTTCTCGGTGAGCGCCTTGACGTCGATGCCGCGCGCTTCGAGCTGCTCGACACCGACGCGTCGCGACGTGTCACCCGCCTTCACCGTGCCGCTGGCGTGCGGCTTGTTCTTGATCTCCATGGTCTCCTCCACATCTCCTCTTCGTGTCCTCTTCGTGCCTCAGGGGCGTGCATGGCGTCTGAGCGTACACCAGATGATAATAACTATCAAGTAGCATTCACTCGCATGTCTGCCGCTCGAAGGCCGCGGCGCCCGTGGTAAGCTGTCCTGGTGAACCCGGACGACGCGGCGCGCTTCGCGCGCCTGCGGGCCCGCGCGCGCGAGCGGGGACTGCGCCTGACGCCGCAGCGCGAGCTCTTGCTGCAGGTCCTCGGGCGCATCGCGCACCACCCCACGGCCGACGAGCTGTACCGGCGGGCGCGCAAGATCCTGCCGACGATCTCGCCGGCCACCGTGTACCGGAACGCGCAGATGCTGGCGCGGGCCGGTGTGGTCGGAACGCTGGAGCGGGCGGGCAGCGCCGTGAAGTACGACGGCAACCCGGACGACCATCACCACTTCATCTGCGCGCGCTGCGGGTCGGTCGCCGACGTCTACCTGAACGAAGTCGGGTACCGCCTCAACGATCGGCGGTCGCGGCTGACCGGGGCCGAGATCCAGCGGTGCGAGGTGCAGTTGCGCGGCCTGTGCGCGCGGTGCGCGGCGAGGGCGGCGGCGCGCGGCCGGGCCAGAACGGGGGGCGCGCGCCGGCGATGACCGTCCATCGCGTCTTTATCACGTTGCCCGACGGCGTCACCCACGCCCTGGAGGTCGACGCTGACCGGCACCTCTTGGAGTCCGCGCAGGCCGCCGGTCTCGATCTCCCGTACAGTTGTCTGCAGGGATGGTGTCTCACCTGTGCCGCGCGCGTGTGTCAGGGACAGGTGGATCAGCGTGACTCGCGCCGGTTCTACGAGGAGGACCGGCGGGAAGGCTTCGCGCTGCTGTGCACCGGGCGCGCGGCGTCCGACGTGCGGCTCGAGTCGCACGCGCGGGACGCCTTGCGGGCCGCCCGCGCCCGTCACGGTCTGCCGTTTCCCCATGGGGACTGGGGCCGCCGCGCCGCCGCCGGTCGGCGTTCCCGCTGAGCGCACGTGACGCGTCCGCTGCTATGATGCTCCCGCTCAGGAGGCTTCGTGACCGGACTCGTGTTCAAGCTGGACATGGTCCAGACGCTCGCGCTTGCGTCGGTGGTGCTGTTCGCCGGGTACGCCATCCGCCGCCGCGTTGGCTTCCTCGATCGCTATAACATCCCGGCGCCCGTCGTGGGCGGCTTCATCTTCGCCGCCGTCGCCCTGGTGCTGCGCCTGCAGGGCGTGCTGGCCTTCGAGTTCGCCACGACGCTCCAGGTGCCGATGATGGTCGCCTTCTTCACGACGATCGGACTCGGCGCGAGCCTGGGCCTCCTGAAAGTGGGCGGACCGCAGGTGCTGCTCTTCTGGGGACTGGCCTCGTTCCTCGCGCTCGCCCAGAACGCCGTTGGCGTCGGCCTGACGAAGCTGCTCGGCGTGCATCCGTTCCTCGGGCTCATCGCCGGGTCGATCACGATGACCGGCGGGCACGGCACGGGCGCGGCGTTCGGCAAGCTGATGGAGGATCAGTATGCGTTTCCCGCGGGTGTGACGCTCGCGATGGCGGCCGCGACGTTCGGCCTCGTGAGCGGCGGGCTCATCGGCGGGCCGGTCGCGACCGTGCTCATCCGCCGGCGCCGCCCGGCTCATGCGACGCCGACGACCGGCGCAAAGATCGAGGCGCGCACGCTCGAGCACGCGGCGCTGGACGACGAGATCGACACGGAGCCGGTGGGGGAGGCGCCGACCGCCTACGGGCTGATGAAGATCATCACCATCATGCTCGTCGCGATGTGGGCGGGATCGCTCCTGAGCAAATGGCTCGGGCAGTTCGTGACGCTGCCGGCCTACATCGGGGCGATGATTGGCGCCGCCGTCATCCGGAACGCCGGCGAGCTGACGGGCGTCCTCAAGATGGAACAGCGCGTGGTGGACGATCTGGGCACCATCGCCCTGTCGCTCTTCCTGGCGATGGCGCTCATGACGTTGAAGCTGTGGGAGCTGCTCGATCTCGCCGTCCCGCTGCTCGTGATTCTCTTCACGCAGGTCTCCATGATGGCCGCGTTCGCCTACTTCATCACGTTCAGAGTGATGGGGCGCGACTACGACGCCGCCGTGATGGCCGGCGGGCACTGCGGGTTCGGCCTCGGCGCGACGCCGAACGCCGTGGCCAACATGGAGGCGATCGTCGAGCGGTTCGGCCCCGCGCCGCGCGCCTTCCTGGTGGTGCCGATGGTGGGCGCCTTCTTCATCGACTTCACGAACGCGCTCATCATCACGTTCTTTATCAATATCGTGACGTAACGGCCCACCCGCTGCGACGGCGGGGCTGAACAGGCTGTGAACACACCGCCAGCTCTCAGAACTTGTGAAGGCATCGCCGTAGTAGGGGCAGCCTTCAGGCGGCCCTGTCTGGTCCGGCTGCCCTCGACTGGGCTCGGGCCAGGGAAGCCGGACCCTACGATCGGTGCGGTTCCTTGGCGTCTTGACACACCGCCAGCTCAGGCATAGAGTCCGGCCGATCCTGGGTAACCGCCTCTCGGCCGCCGTGTTATGCACCGGCGGCAATTCGGCCCCCAAAACGCCTGTCCCGCTCCGCGGGAGGCGCCAGTCGTGGTGGCGCGAAACCGCGGCGCGGCCCCTCGCTCGGTCACGAGTGGGAGGAGCGGTCTATGACAAACAGATGGATGCGGTCGCTGCTGGCAACACTCGTGCTGGCGTTCGTCACTACCGTCGCGTACGCCCAGACGACGTCGGTGTCCGGCGTCGTCATCGATACGGCCCGCGCCGTCGTCCCAGGCGCCTCTGTCGTCGTCAAGAACACCGCCACGGGCTCGACGTTCGAGGCGGTCACGTCGGGTGCCGGAACGTTCTCGATTCCGGCGGTGCCGTCCGGCACCTACACCGTCACCGTTTCGCTCGCGGGCTTCAAGACGGTCGCGCTGAGCGACGTCGTCGCGAACGCAGGCGTGCCGGCCGCGGTGAGCGTGACGCTCGAGGTCGGCGCCCTCGCAGAAACCATCACCGTGCAGGGCATGACCGAGATCGTGCAGTCGCAGGCCTCGGCGGTCTCCACCACTTTGAACGCCACGCAGATTGTCAACCTCCCGCTCACGAGCCGGGCCTCGCTCGACTTCGTCCCGCTCCTGCCGGGCGTGAACAGCCCGGGCAGCTTCCGCGACTCGACCGTCAACGGCCTTCCGCAGAGCGCGCTCCACATCACGCTCGACGGCATCAACGTTCAGGACAACACCCTGAAGACCGGTGACGGCTTCTTCGCGATCGTCAACCCGCGGCTCGACGCCATCGAGGAAGTCACGTTCTCCGCCGCCGCGCAGGGGGCCGAGAGCTCCGGGCAGGGCGCGGTGCAGATCAGGTTCATCACCCGCTCGGGCACCAACCAGTTCGCCGGCAGCGTGTACCACTACTTCCGGAAAGACGAGCTCAATACGAACACCTGGTTCAACATCAGAGACGGCCTGGCGAAGCCGGCCCTGCTGCAGAATCAGTGGGGCGGACGCCTGGGCGGGCCGATCATGGTACCGGGCCTCTTCAACGGCCGTGACAAGGCGTTCTTCTTCGTCAACTACGAGGAGTTCCGCCAGCCGCAGGACATCACGCGGAACCGGACGATCCTGCACCCCCGGACGCAGGCGGGCATCTTCCGGTACAACGCGACGGTCGGCGGCCAGACGGTGGTGCGGGAAGTTGATCTGCTCGCGCTGGCGGCCTCCCAGGGCCAGTTGGCCACGGTGGATCCGACCATCGCAAAACTGCTGGCCGGACATCCGCGCCGCGACCGGCACGACCGGATCGATTTTGGACCTGCCCGACCCGGCGTTGCAGCGGTACTCGTACAATCTCCCCCAGCGGGCGCACAACCGGTATCCCACGGTGAAGCTGGACGTCAACGTGACAGACCGGCACCGGGTGTCCAGCGCGGTCAACTATCAGCGGTTTCTGTCGATCCCCGATACGCTCAACACCCGCGATCCGTTCTTTCCCGGGTTTCCCGTCACCGCGACCCAGACCTCGGAGCGCCTGGCGTTCAGCAACACGCTGCGCTCCACGTTGACCAACAACCTGGTGAACGAATTCCGCATCGGCACAAGCGGCGCCCCCGTCAAGTTCTCCAAGGAGCTGAGTCCCAGCATGTGGGGCGGGACCTCGGTCGCCGATCAGGGCGGCTACCAGCTCAGCATCAACGCCGCTGGCATCACGAACGCCAGCTCCGGTCCGACCCCCAGCTCGCGCAATGCGTCGACCAGGCTCATCGAGAACACGCTCAGTTGGTTGAAGGGCTCGCACAGCCTCAGTCTCGGCGGCTCGCTCACCGAGGTCAATCTCTGGCTGAAGAACCAGACGCTGGTCCCGACGATCAACTTCGGCATCGTCCCGGGCGATACGGCCGACAGCCTGTTCAACTCGACGAACTTCCCCGGGGCGTCGACAACGAACCTCAACGCCGCCCGGGCGCTCTACGCGGTGCTCGTCGGGCGCGTCAGCTCGATCACCGGCAACGCGCGCCTCAACGAGGACACGGGAGAGTACCAGTTCCTGGGTCTGGGCACGCAGCGCGGCCGCATGCGCGACCTCGGCTTCTTCGCGCAGGACAACTGGCGGATGCGTCCGAATCTGACGGTCAACTACGGCGTGCGCTACGAGATGCAACTGCCGTTCTACCCCCTCAACAACAGCTACTCGACAGCCACGCTCGCGGATGCGTGGGGGGTGTCCGGACTGGCTCAAGGGTGCGAGGCGAGCCACGTGACGCCGGAGGCGTGCAACCTCTTCAAGCCCGGCGTGCTCGCGGGCAAGGCGCCGCAGTTCGTGCAGTTCGCCAAGGGTACGCGGGCCTACGAGATCGACTGGGACAACATCGCCCCGAGCGTGGGCTTCAACTGGACGCCGACGCCGGAAGGTGAATGGCTCAGGGCGATCCTGGGTGAGGCGGGGGACACCGCCATTCGAGGCGGATTCTCGCGGGCGTTCACCCGCAACGGGATGTCCGACTTCTCGAACGTGTTCGGCGCCAACCCGGGCGTGTTGATCACCGCGAACCGCGACCAGTCGCTCGGGAACCTGGGCGCGTTGCCGGTGTTGTTCCGCGATCGCGGTCGGCTCGGCCCACCTTCGTTCCCGGCGACGCCACAGTATCCGATGTCGGACGTGATTACCGGCGACGTCAACGTCTTCGATCCGAATCTGCAGGTGCCGCACGCGGATTCGTGGACGCTTGGCATCCAGCGCGCGGTCAGCCGGAACATGGCAGCCGAGGTGCGGTATGTCGGCACGCGCAGCCGCGACCTGTGGCGTACTTACAACTACAACGAAATCAACTTCATCGAGAACGGGTTCCTCAACGAGTTCAAGTTGGCGCAGGACAACCTTCGGGCGAACGTCGCCGCCGGGCGCGGCGGCAACTTCCGCTACTACGGTCCCGGCACGGGCACGTCGCCGCTGCCGATCATCCTGGCGTACTTCAGCGGCTTGCCGGCGTTGGCGGCCGGGGATCCGTCGAGATACATCTCCAGCCTGTTCGCGAACAGCACGTTCTTGAACGCGTTGGCGTGGTACGACCCCAACCCGTGCTGCAGCACCACCGCGAACAACAATCCCAATCCCAGCTTCGCCTTCAGTCTGTATAACGATGCGACCCGTCGCGCCAATGCGTCGGCCGCGGGCCTGCCGCCCAACTTCTTCGTGGTGAATCCGGATCTGCTGGGCGGCGCCAACGTCACCGGTAACGGCGACTACACGAAGTACCACTCCGTGCAGCTCGAGCTGCGCCGCCGCATGTCGCAGGGGCTGCAGTTCCAGACCAGCTACGTCTACGGCCGGGGGTACGAGTCGCAGTTCTATTCGTTCCGCAAGCCGTTCCGCGAGAGGCTCGACTCGGGCGGGGAAGGCGGCGTGACGCATGCGTTCAAGGCCAACTGGGTCTACGAGCTGCCGTTCGGCCGGGGCAAGCGGTTCTTCAGTGGAGCGGGCCCAGTCCTGGGACGGATCATCGGCGGGTGGCAGATTCACGGCACGGCGCGCTTTCAGAGCGGCCGGCTCATCGACTTCGGCAACGTCCGGATGGTCGGGTTCACGACGGACGACCTGAAGAAGATGTTCGAGCTGCGGATTGACGGCAACCGGCGAGTCTGGATGCTTCCGCAGGCGGTCGTCGACGAGACCGTCAAGGCTTTCAGCGTGAGCGCGACGTCCCAGACCGGCTACGGCGCCCTTGGGCCGCCGAGCGGCCGGTACTTCGCGCCAGCCAACGGCCCCGACTGCATCGAGGTCGCGCCCGGATTCGGCGACTGCGGCTCGCGCACCCTCGTGGTCACGGGTCCGATGTTCAAGAACGTCGATCTGAGCCTGGCCAAGATGGTCCCGCTCGTCGGCCGGACCAGGATCGAGTTCCGCGCCGAGATGCTCAACGCCTTCAATTGGGTGAACTTCACGCCGGTGACGGGGATGACCGAGTTCGGAAACACGGCGTTCGGCAGCAACCCCAACAGCTACGAGGTGACGGGACTGACCGGCGCGACGACGAGTCGCATCATCCAATTGGTGTCGCGGGTCACCTGGTAGCGCCACGCGCACGCTCGAGACGCGGTCGCGCATGACGCGCGCAGGATGGAGGCGGACCTTTTTAGCCCCGCCGACGTCGGCGGGGCTAAAGCCCTGCGCGTGGCACAGGTCTCAGAGCTTAGGAAGAAAGCGCGTAGCGCAGGCCTTTCCTGGCCCGAGCCCAGCCGAGGGCAGGCCTGCTTTGTCGGGCAGCCCTCAAGGGCTGCGCTACAGCAGCGCGATTCCTTCACACGCTCTTCAGGTCCGCCGTCGCCTTACCGCAGATCCGGGAAATCCTCCTCGAAGAACTCGAGCGGGCGGCGCGCGACGCCGTCCGCCCGAGCCTCTTCCTGCCGCCGGAGCTCCACGCGCCGGATTTTGCCGGAGATCGTCTTCGGCAGATCGGCGAACTCGAGCCGGCGGATGCGCTTGTACGGCGCGAGGGTCTCACGCGTGAAGGCGAAGATGTCGCGGGCCAGATCGCGGCTTGGCGCGTGGCCCGTCGCGAGAACGACGAACGCCTTGGGCACGGCGAGGCGCACGGGATCGGGACTCGGAACAACCGCCGCTTCCGCGACGGCCGGATGTTCGATCAACACGCTCTCCAGCTCGAACGGGCTGATTCGATAATCAGCATCCGCCACACGGTCGGCGGGGCGCACAGCGCCGTCACGCCGTGTCGCACGAGCGCGTCGAGCACGGCGCCGGCCTGGACCCGCGCGTAGT
>CAYHSN010000009.1:0-2223 GCA_964359235.1 uncultured Vicinamibacterales bacterium
GCTCATCGGCGCGGTCGCGTCCGGCGCCGACGCGCGCGCCGCGCTGGCGCGCGCTGGCGAGGCGCTCGCCGGCGCCGACGCCGCCGAGGGAGTGGGCGACGCCCTGCGCGGCGGGAAGCTGGACGAGGCCGCGCGGCGCATGCGCGAGCTCGCGGCGAATATCGAAGAGGCGATGCAAGGCGGCGCCGCGCCCGGCTTGCAGGCCGCGCTCACGCGCGCCGCGGCCGAATCACGCGGCAGCCTCGACCGGCTCGCCGGCGATCTCGCCGAGGCGGCCACCGAACTCGGCCGCCGCAAGGCGGAGGCCGCGCAGGCCGCGCTCGATCGCGCCGCGGGCGAGATCGAAGCAGTCGCGGAAGGCCAGGAGTTCGAGGAGTCGCTGCGCAACGCGAGCGGCCAGCTCGACGATCTGATGAAGTCGCTTGGGAGCCGCTTCGGCAGTCCGCGTCAGGCCGGCCAGGCGGCGCAGAGCGGCGAGCGCCAGATGTTTCCCTCTTCCGACATGAATCCGGAGGGCGCTCGGCAGATGCCGGGCGAAGGGCCGGGTCGTCCGGTGGCCGGCAGCGCCCAGGAGCTACAGGGCGGGATGGTCGCCTCGGCCGACCAGCCCGGCTCGTCGGCGCCAGGGCCGCTCGGCGCGCCGTCGATCGCCGCGGCGGGCGCGCCGGCGAAGCTCGACGTGACGCGCCGGCGTGCAGTGCTGCCGGTCGAGCCGCCGGCCGGCGAGGAGCCGCGCGAGCGCCTGAAGGACGAGGAGACGCGCGCGACGCGCGCCATGGTCGAGTACCGGCCGGTCGAGTCCGTTCCGCCGTACGCGGAGGCCGATCGGCTCACGCCCGGCGGCGTGCCGTGGCCGTATCGCGATCTGGTGAAGTCGTACTTCCGGCTGATCGGGCCGCGGGGGACGAAGGAGACAGGAGGTAGGAGGTAGGAGGTAGGAGACAGGAGACAGAAACACAGACAGAAACACAGACAGAGACACAGACAGAGACACAGACGGACGGTAGAGACGGAGCACCGCAATGAGAGCTCGACAAACCGGATCGTTGTGGCGAATTACCGCCGCGAGCGTGGTGAGCGAGCGGCGGAGCGCCTGCGGCTGTTGCGAACGCGAGTGCGCGAGCAACGCGAGCGGGGGTGGGGCCCCGCGAGCAGTGGGAAAAGACCGCGGGGGTGGGGCCCCGCCGCGAACTTGAGTGAAGAAGGGAGCTTATGAGCGGCATGGCGATCGGATTCGAACGTCAGATCGACCAGTTCCAGCAGCAGTTCCGCCTCGTCCTGACCGAGGTCGGCAAGCGCATCGTCGGTCACCACGAGATCAACGAAGGCATCCTCACCAGCCTGCTGGCCAACGGGCACGTGCTGCTCGAGGGCATTCCGGGCCTCGGCAAGACGAAGCTGGTCCAGACGCTCGCCGACGTGTTGCACCTCACGTTTTCGCGCATCCAGTTCACGCCCGACCTCATGCCCGCCGACATCGTCGGGACCAACGTCGTGCAGGAAACCGCCGACGGCGAGAAGATGCTGATGTTCCAGCCCGGACCGATCTTCGCGAACATCATTCTGGCGGATGAGGTCAACCGCGCGACGCCGAAGACGCAGTCGGCGCTGCTCGAAGCGATGCAGGAGAAGACCGTGTCGGTGGGCCGCCGGACGCACAGGCTCGAGCTGCCGTTTTTCGTGATGGCGACGCAGAACCCGCTCGAGATGGAGGGCACGTATCCGCTGCCGGAGGCGCAGCTCGATCGGTTCTTCGTGAAGCTGAGGGTCACGTATCCGGACGTCGCCGACCTGCACGAGATCCTCGATCGGACCACGCAAGTGGAGGAGCCGTCGGTCCAGCGGGTGCTCGACGGCCAGCAGATCATCGAGATGCGCACGATCGCACGCACGGTGCCCATCGCGAAGCCGATCCAGGAGTACGCGATCCGGCTCGTGCTCGCCACGCACCCCCAGACCGCGTTCGCGCGGCCGCTGGTCAACCGCTACGTGCGCTACGGCGCGAGCCCGCGCGGCGCGCAGGCGCTCGTGCTCGGCGGCAAGATCCGCGCGCTGCTGGACGGCCGCGTGCACGTCGCGAGCGAGGACATCCGCGCCATGGTGCTGCCGGCGCTGCGCCATCGCGTGCTGCTCAACTTCGAAGGCGAGGCCGAACAGATCGATCCCGACAACATCCTGCAGGACGTGCTGGAGCACATCCCTGAAGAGGGGCGGTGAATTGCA
>CAYHSN010000009.1:2323-15985 GCA_964359235.1 uncultured Vicinamibacterales bacterium
TACCGGACGCATCCACCAATCCTGCAATATGAAATCCTGAAATCCCAGAATCCCGATGTTCGATCGCGACTTCCTGCGCAAACTCGAGTACCTGCACATCGTCTCGAAGCGGGCGTTTCCGGGCCAGTACCGGGCCGAGCGCCGGACGCGCAAGATGGGCTCGGGCCTCGAGTTCGCCGACCACCGCGCGTACGTGCCGGGCGACGACTTCCGGCACGTCGACTGGAACGCCTACCAGCGTCTCGACAAGCTCCTGCTGCGGCTCTTCGAGGAAGAGCAGGATCTCCCGATCTATCTCTTCATCGACCGCAGCCGCTCGATGGCCGCGGGCTCGCCGCCCAAGCTCCAGTACGCGTGCCAGGTCGCGGCCGCGCTTTGCTACATCGGCCTCGCGCACCTCGACCGCGTGACCCTCGTGCCGTACGGCGATGACGTCGGGCGCGAGCTGCCGTCGCAACGCGGGCGCGGGCGCATCTTCAAGGTGTTCAAGTTCCTGGCGGAGATCGAGCCGGGCGAGACGACCAACGCGCGGGCCGCGTTCACCACCTTCGTCAGACGGCCTCGCGCGCGCGGCGTCGCCGTCGTCATGTCGGACTTCCTGGATCCCGCCGGATTCGCGGCCGGACTCGACGTGCTGCGGTTCTACCGTCACGACATCTTCGCCGTCCACGTGATGACGCCCGAGGAGCGGGAGCCCGACCTGCGCGGCGAGCTGGCGCTCGTCGATCTCGAGACCTCCGATCTGTGCGACGTGGCCGTGACGCCCGCGGTGCTGGCGGCGTACCGCGCTGCGTTCCGCCAGCATGGCGAGGACCTGGCGCGCTACTGCACCCGCTACCGGTTCGGCTATTTGCAGGCGCTCACCGAGGTGCCGATCGAGGACGCGATCCTGCGCGTCTTCCGCCAAGGCTGGTTTCTCGAATGACCTGGCTCGCCCTCGCGCCCTGGCAGGCCTGGACGCTCGCCGCCGCGACGGCGGCGGCGGTGGCGTGGCTGTTCTTCCTGAAGCTGCGGCATCCGCGGCGCGCGGTGCCGTCCCTGCTGCTGTGGCGGCGCGCGCTCGAAAAGGAACGCCCGCAGTCGGCCGTCGAGCGCCTGCGACGCCTCGTGTCGCTCGTCGTGGCGGTGGCGATTGCGCTCCTGCTCGCGCTGGCTCCGGGTCGCCCCGTCGGTGGCGATGCCAGCCCTCGGGCCGTCATCACCATCGTCATCGACACGTCACCGAGCATGGCGTCGAGAACGGCGGACGGCCAGACGCGCTTCGAGCACGCGAAGGCGCGCGCGCGCGGCATCGTCGCGGCGGCCGGCCCCGCCGCGCGTGTGAGAATCGCCGACACCGCCGGCCGTGCGGCCGAGTCCGCCGAGGAGAACGCGACCGACGCGGTCCGACGTCTGGACGGGGTGACGATCTGGCCGGGCCCGGATCGCCTGCCGCGGATCGACGGCGAGGGACGGGACGCGATCGTCATCACCGACGGCGTCCGCCGCCGATCGTGGCCGGCGCACGCCACGCGAGTCTCGGTGTTCGAGCCGGCCGTCAACGTCGGCATCACGGCGTTCGACGTGCGGCCGGTTCCCTCGCGGCCGCTCGCCTACGAGGCCTACATCGAAATCACCAACGCCTCGCCGGATCGCCGTCGGGCGGAGCTGTCGATCCGGGACGCGAAGGGCGTCCGCGTGCGCCGGTCGATCGAGGTGCCGGCGGGCGAGAGCTACAGGGATGCGCTCGACGTCACCGGCCTCGCGCGCGGGGAGATCCGCGCCGCGATCTCGACGCCGGACGATGCGTTCGCGCCAGACGACGAGGCGGTCGCCTACGTGGCGTGGGATCGGCCCATTCGCACGCTGCTCGTCACCGACGGGCATCCTTCGCTCGAGATGGCGCTCGGCCTCGACCCGGCCCTCGACGTCACGACAGTCCGCCCGTCGGCCTACGCCGGTGACGAGGGCGCTGACGTGTGCGTGTTCGATCGGTTCGCGCCGGAACGCGAGCCGGTGAAGCCCGCGTTGCTGCTGCGGCCGCCGGCCGCGCCCTGGCTGTCGGCGATCGCGCGGACCGACGGCGAGGTGGCGCGCCCCGTCGTCAGAACCTGGGACGCCACGCAGCCGGTGCTGCGGTTCGTGAAAGGGGCCGACATCCGGATCGATCGCAGCGCGCGGCTCGGCCCGGCGCGCGACGCGACCGGTGTGCGCGTCATCGCCGACGCCGCCGACACCGCGCTCGTGCTCACGGCGGATCGTCCCGTTCGGCGTGTGCTCGTCGGTTTCGATCTGCGCGACACCGACTTTCCCATCCAGCTCGGCTTTCCGCTCTTCCTGCGCAACGCGATCGTCTGGCTCGCGGGCATTCGCGAACCGCTGCGCGCGACTTCCGGGACGATCGGCGCGCCGTGGCCTGACGCGGAGATCGTGACCGCAGCGGGCGCGACGGTCCCGATGCGCCGAGTGCTCGATGCGACGATCTTCGACGCAGCCGGGCCCACGGTGGTGTTCGCGCGGCGGCCGGGCGAGACCGTGCCGATCGTCATCGACGCCGCGGATTCGGCGCGCTCGAACGTGAACGCGTCGGAGTTCGATGGTCCCGCGCCGGACGACTCGGTGGCGCCGCGCGGCGGCGGCGAGCTGTGGCCGAGGATGCTCATGCTGGCGTTTGTGCTCGTGGCGGTGGAGTGGATCACGTTTCATCGACGGGTGACGGTGTAACGAACCCGGAACGAACACGGAACGAACATGGAACGCACACGGAATTGACAAGGAAGAAGGCCACGAAGGCACGAAGACACGACGTTGGCAGCGCGACAGCCGCACACGATCTTTCGTGCCTTCGTGTCTTCGTGGCTGATTCTCGGAACTCGAAACTCGAAAGCCGAGACTCGAAACTCAGGTGAGTCTGACACTCCAGTTTTACTGGCCTCTTGCCCTGCTGCTCGTCGCGCCGCCGGTCTGGTGGATGCCGGCGCGGACGCTGACGAGCTTCAGCGCGCGCCAGCTCCGCCTCCAGGCGGCCGCGCGCGTCGCGATCCTCGCGCTCGTGGCGTTTGCGCTGGCGCAGCCGGCGCTCCACCGGTCGTCGGGCCGGACGTCCTTCGTGTTCGCCGTTGATGTGTCGGAGAGCGTCGCGCCGGAGTCGATTGCCGCGGCCGCGCGCTGGATCGGCGAGGCGCGCGCCAGCGGCGCCGCCGACTCGCGCGTGCTGGCGTTTGGCGCCGACGTGACGCCGGTGGAGGCTTCGGCGTCGCTCACCGGCGGCGGCCTGGCGGTGCGGCGCGAGGCGACCGATCTCGGGGCGGCGATCGCGGCGTCTGCCGGCGCGTTCGCGCCGGACTCCGTGCGCCGTCTGGTGCTCCTGACCGATGGTCGCGCGAACGCGGGCGATCTGGGCGAGGCGCTCGCGCGGGCCGGGCGGGCCGGCGTGCGCATCTTCACCGTGCCCGCGCCCCCGCGCGCGACGCGCGCCGCATGGCTCGAGTCGATCGACGCGCCGGAGGAAGTCACGGCGGGTGAGCCGTTCGCCGTCGAGGTGACCGTCGGCAGTCAGGTGGAGCAGGCGGCCGCCGTCGAGATCCGGCAGGCGGGACGCACGCTGGCGCGGCAGGTCCTCGCGCTCCGGCCCGGGTCGATTCGCGTCTTGCTTGCGCCGCGTGTCACGGCGGCCGGCCCGCAGGCGCTCGAGATTGCGCTGCAGAGCGACGCCGACGCCGAGCCGGGCCACCACCGCCGCCTGGCGCTCGTCGCGCGCGCGCGGCCGCGCGTGCTGTACGTCGAGAGCCGCGCCGCCAGCGCGCGTTACCTGCGGCGCGCCCTCGAGGAAGGCGGTTTCGCAGTCGACGTGCTGGCGCCCGAGGCGATGCCCCAGACCGCCAGCGCGCTCGACGCCTACGCGGCGGTCATCCTGAGTGACGTGGCGCGCCGCGATCTCGACGATGGGCGCATGGAGGCCCTCGAGCGCTACGTGTCGGATCAGGGCGGGGGTCTGATCATGGCGGGTGGCGAGGCGATGTACGGCCTCGAGGGCTTCGCGAACACGATCCTCGAACGAACGCTCCCGATCACCTTCCGCATGAAGGACAAGCCCGACGAGTTCGCGATGATCATCATCCTGGACAAGTCGTGGAGCATGGCCGGCCAGAAGATCGAGCTCGCGAAGGAGGCGGCCGTCGCCGCCGTCGAGGTGCTGCCCGATCGTCACCGCATCGGCCTCGTCGCGTTCAACGACGGCCTGGAGTGGGTCGTGTCGCTGCAGCCGGCGGCCAATCGCGAGCGCATCATCGCCGCCATCCGCGCGATCGTCCCGAGCGGGCACACGAATCTCTTCCCCGCGATCGAAGAAACGTACCGCGCGCTCACCGCCTCGAAGGCCGACATGAAGCACGTGCTCGTCCTGTCGGATGGGCGCACCTATCCTGACGAGTACGAGGCGCTCGTCACCAAGATGGTCGAGGCGAAGATGACCGTGTCGGGCGTGGCGCTCGGCGAGGACGCCGATCGCGAGCTGCTCGCCAACCTCGCCACATGGGGCCGCGGCAGACACTACGTCGTCGACAACGCCGTGGAGGTGCCGCAGATCTTCGTGAAGGAAACGCAGCGCGCGACACGCTCGACGTTCGTCGAGCAGCCGTTCCGCCCGATCGTGAAGAAACCGGTCGAGATGCTCACCGGGATCGACCTGGCGACCGGGCCGTCGCTCGCGGGCTACGCGCGCGCGCAGGCCAAGGACACGGCGGAAGTCATCCTGACCGCCGGCGAAGACGAGGACCCGATCCTCGTGCGCTGGCAGTACGGCCTCGGCCGCGCGGTGGCGTTCACCTCGGACCTCAAGGATCGCTGGGCGCACGACTGGATCGCGTGGCGCGGCTACGGGAAGTTCTGGACGCAGCTCGTGCGCGACACCCTGCGACGCGAGGGCGGGGGGGGACGCGACGCGCGGCCTTCGATGCGCGTGACGCGCGAGGGCGATCGCGCGCGCATCGTCATCACGACGCTCGACGCGGGCGGCGCGCCGCGCAACCTTATGCCGCCGCGTGTCGAGGTCGCCGGCCCGGACGGGCGCGCGTCGGCCGTCGAGACGCGCCAGACCGGTCCGGGCGTGTACGAGGCCGAGGCGCCGCTTGGCGCGGGCGACTACCGATTCCGGCTGCCCGGCGGGGCGGACGGCCGCACCACGCTCGTCGAGCGGGTGCTCGCCGCGAGCCCGCCGCTCGAGCGCCGCTTCATGGCTCCGGACGAAGAGCTGCTGAAGGCGATCAGCCGCGACACCGGCGGCGTCTTCAACCCGCGCCCGCGGGATGTCGTGGCTGACCGCGGCGATCGCGTCATCGTCCGCACGGCGCTCTGGCCGTGGCTGGCGGGACTCGCGGCGATCGGGTGGCTGATTGATCTGGCGCTTCGGCGCGTTCGCTTGTTCGAGGAGCTGGCATGACACGAACGGGCCACGAAGGCACGAAGACACCAAGACATAGCCACGAAGGCACGAAGACACGAAGAGCTGGCCACGAAGGCACGAAGACACGAAGATTGCGGCGTGCCTCGATTCCCTTCGTGCCTTCGTGTCTTCGTGGCTTCGTGATTGGAGTGGCCGCGGTGGGGAGACTGACATGAGCGCGTTACGACTGGCGCCCTTGATGCTGGTTCTGATCCCGCTCGCGTTCGGATCTGGCGCCGGCCAGGCCCCGAACGCCGAGCGCACCCGGATCGTGCTCCTCGGCACCGGCACGCCCAACGCGACGCCCGATCGCATGGGTCCCGCGACGGCCATCGTGGTCGGCGACACGGCGTATCTCGTCGATGCGGGACCTGGCGTTGTGCGGCGCGCGGCCGCGGCCGCCGAGCAGGGCGTGAAGGCGCTCCGCGTGTCGAACCTGACGCACCTCTTCGTCACGCACCTGCACTCCGATCACACGCTGGGCTATCCCGATCTGATCTTCACGCCCTGGGTGCTGGAGCGGAACACGCCGCTCCAGGCGTACGGCCCGCCGGGGCTGCAGGCGATGACGGAGCACCTGCTGGCCGCGTACCGGGAGGACATCGACATGCGGCTGAGCGGCCTGGAGCCCGCCAATAAGGAGGGCTACAAGGTGGACAGCCACGAAGTCGCGCCGGGGATCGTCTTCAGGAGCGGCGGCGTGACGGTCGAGGCGTTCGCCGTCCCGCACGGCTCGTGGACGCACGCCTACGGCTACAAGTTCACGACGCCCGGCGGCGTCATCGTGATCTCCGGTGACACCGGTCCGTTCGACGGCCTCGTGGACATCGCGCGCGGCGCCGACGTGTTGATTCACGAAGCGTACGCCACCGAAGGCTGGAAGAAGCGCGAGCCCGAGTGGCAGCGCTATCACGCCGCGTTCCATACATCGGGCCGCAAGGTCGGGGAGATCGCAACGAAGGCCGGCGTCGCGACCGTCATTCTCACGCACCAGCTCACCTGGAGCGCGACGGCCGAGCAGCTCGTGGACGAGGTGAAGTCGACGTTTGCCGGGCGCGTGATCGACGGGAGGGATTTGGACGTGTTCGACGTGGCGGAGTTGCGGAGCCGTCGGTAGAGGCGGGGCTTGAGCCCCGCCGACATCGGCGGACCTCAAGGTCCGCCTCTACCGGTCAATCCTCAATCTGCAATCTGCAATCTGCAATTCTCAGTACCTCTCCCCCTTCAGCGCGAAGAAGAAAATCACCGACTGCCGCGTCCCTCTCGCCAGGTACCACGAGAAGGCGATCGGATTCAGCCGCCAGATCTGCCAGTGCGCAATCGCGCGGCGCGTGCGCAGCCAGTAGGCGGTCAGCCCGGGATCGTGTTCGAGCCGATCCAGCGAGAACAGGTTCAGCCCCTTCAGGGTCCGCGCGATCCAGGACCGCGTGCGAACCGGCGGGAGCTGCGGCAGGCGCAGGTCCGCCAGCGCCGCCTGCACCGCGTGCGCGCGGACGGTCAGGCTCTGGCCCGCGCCGGCGAGGGAGGCGTCGACCCGCGCGCGGACCGCCTCGGCGCGGCCGGTCACCGACTCACAGAGCGCGGTGGCGCGACTGCCGAGCGCGTCGCGCACCGCCTCGAGCCGCTCCGCCATCGTCTCGCCCAGCACGTCGGCGCGATCGCCGAGCGCCTCCTGCAGCGCGGTCGTTCGCGCGGCCACGGCCGCGTGCACGCGGGCCCAGTTGAGCTTGGTCTCCTGCATCGAGCGTGACGCGAGCTTCCGCAGGTCGCCCAGGAAGCGGTACTCGTCGCGGCGAATGCGCGTCTGCAGCCAGAGCTCCTGCATCTCGAAGTACAGCTTCACGTACTCGCGCAGGATGTACGCGATCTCGCGCGCGCGCCGCTTGAAGAACGGCCACCGGCGCTCGATCGGGAATGTCGAACGCCGCGACCGCCGATCCTTCAGCCGGAAGAACCCCGTGACCATCGGGTGCGCGCCCTCGATCATGGCGGATCGGTACCAGAGCAGGTTCTTCAGCACCGCCCAGTACGTGTGCGGGTTCTGACGGAGCAGGGACCGGCGCATATGGTCGAAGGCGTAGAACTCGGACCACGCGTCGCGGTACGCGCGCTCCCACTCCGCCCGGCTCATGCGCGGGTGCGGGGTCGTCGCGTGGAACGAGTCGAAGTTGTTGTAGTCGGCGTCCATCGGCACGCCGTTCCTGACCGCGTTGGCATGATCGCGGGATCCGGGCAGCGGCGTGAGCATGAAGAACGACGCCTGGTCGACGAGCAGCGTCTCGCGCAACGCTCGCACGTCCTCCATCACCCGCTCGTAGGTGTCGTGCGGGAACCCGATGATGTACCCGACGTGGCACACGACGCCGGCCTCGTGCCAGCGGGCGATCATCTCGCGATAGTCGGCCGCCTTGTTCTGCGGCTTGCCGCCCTCCTTCAGGTTGTCGTCCCGGACGGCCTCCAGGCCGATGAACACCTGCACGCAGCCGGCTCGCGCCGCCTTCTCGACGAAGCCCGGAATCTTCGGCGCCTGCGTGTCCACCTGCATCATGAAGTCGATGTGGATGTCCTCCGCGTCTCGCATCCGGATGAGGCCGTCGAAGATCGCCTCCCAGTGCGGGTTGCGCGAGAAGTTGTCGTCGGTGAAGAAATAGTGGCGGATGCCGCGCCGGCCCTTCAGATGGAAATTCTCGCGAATCTGGTGGAGGATGTGCTCGGCGCCGCGCGACCGCATCGTCCGGCCCTGCACGTTGATGATCGTGCAGAACGAGCAGAAGAACGGACAGCCGCGCCCGGCGTCGATCGTCCCGCTGCCGGTGAGGACGAATTTCTTCTGCGTGGCGAGCGACGCCCGCGGCAGCGGCTTGTCGCTCAGGTCCGGCAGGCTCGCGAGCAGGTTGTAGACCGGCTGCAGTCGATCCTCGACCACGTCGCGGAGGATGCCGCCCCACGCGTCCTCGACCTCGCCCAGCACCAGCGTCACGCCCGCGGCGATCATGTCCTGGCACTCGGGCGGCATCGCCGACGACATCGCCACGGCGCCGCTCACGTGAAAGCCGCCGATGATGACGTCAAAGCCTTCGGCCTTGAACTGGCGCGCCAGGTCCTGCGCGCGCGGGAACTGGTTCGTCTGCACGCCAACCAGGCCGACCACGACTTTCGTGCCCTGCCGGCGATGGCGCCGCCCGAGCCGGCGCGGATCCACGCGGGTGACGATCTCGTCGATCACGTCCACGCGGACGTCCACGTCCCCGAGCGCCCCATGCCGCGCGGCGTCTTCCGTCAGGCTGTTCAGGCAGCTCAGCGTGTTACTCGGCAGCGTGCCGCGCCAGTGCCGGATGACGTAGCCCTCGTCGTCGTACTTGGAGGGACGAATCAGGATGACGATGAGCCGCTGGTACTGAGATGAGATGGTGGGCCTCCTCGCGAGCGCGGCGCTGTCAGGGAAAACTGCCCAATCCTAGCAGATTCAGACGCGCGAAGCACAGGTCCCGGCACCAAGCAGGGCCGCCTGAAGGCGGCCCCTACGGCACCGCTGCATGTTGCACCCCGCACCTTCTGCACCTTCTGTACCTCGCACGTCGCACCCCGCACCTCGCACCTGATTCACATCGTTCCCTGCTCGCGGGGCCCCACCCCCGCTCGCTCGCGCCTCGCGCCTTCGCGCTCGGCGCGGGGCCGCAGGCGCTGCACCTTGCACGTAGCACCTTGCACCCCGCCCGCACGTCGCACCTCGCACGTCGCACCCTGCACCCCAGAATCGCCGAACTCCCGGCGCGGACCTCTGACGGCAACCCGGCAGCCGGCGTCGCGAGGCCCGCCTCCCGCCTCGCATTTCGGCGGCAACTCGCAGATTCGCAACGGGTTCACGTCCTTCGCCGGCGGCGCGTAAATTGCAGCAATTCTCAACAGGCGTTCTGCCCCACTGCTGTCGTGCTCCGGGGAACGACACGTGGCGCCGCGCGTGGGAGTTTGCCGTGCCGACGTCCACGATCCCGTTCTGGAGTCGCGTCAGCGTCCGCCTCACGGCGGTCATCACGGTCGTGACGGCCCTCACGATCGGCGCCTTCGCGTTCCTGGCCGCCCGCGCCCACGAGCGCCAGCTCATCGATCAAGTCATCCGCGACGCGGCGCTCTTCAGTGAGACCATCAAGAGCAGCACGTACCACGACATGCTCGAGGACCGCCGCGACGATGCCTACCGCATCATGGACACGATCGGGCAGCAGGAGGGCATCGAGCGCGTCCGGTTCTTCAACAAGGAAGGCCGCGTCACCTTCTCGACCGATCGCGCCGAGACGGGGCAGTTCGTCGACAAGAAGGCCGAGTCCTGCTACGCCTGCCACGCGGCCGACCAGCCGATCGTCCGTCTGACGATCCCGTCGCGCAGCCGCACGTACCGCCGCGCCGAGCACCGCGTGCTCGGGATGGTGACGCCGATCTACAACGAGCCTGCGTGCTCGAACGCCGCGTGCCACTACCATCCGGCGAGCCAGTCGGTGCTGGGCGTCATCGACATCGGTATCTCGCTCGCCGACGTGGACGCGGGTGCTGCCGCGCTCCGGCGCAACACGCTGCTGCTCGCCGTGCTGGCGATGGTGGTGCTCGCGGCGCTCGTGAGCGTGTTCGAGCGCCGGGTCGTCGTGCAACCGATCGTGGACGTGATGCGCGCGACGCGGCGCATCGCGAGCGGCGAGCTGAAGCAGTCGATCCCCGTTCGCCGCCACGACGAGATCGGGCTCCTCGCCTCGTCGTTCAACCAGATGACGCAGTCGCTCGTCGAGACGCAGACGCGGCTCAGCGAGCTGATGGAGAACCTCGAGCGCCAGGTCGACGAGCGGACGGCGGCGCTGCGGCAGGCGCAGGCGCAGCTCGTGCAGTCGGAGAAACTGTCGTCGCTCGGCCGCCTCGCCGCGTCGGTGGCGCACGAGATCAACAACCCGTTGTCGGGCATCCTGACCTACGCCAAGCTCCTCATCCGCACGCTCGGATCCAGGAAGCTCGACGAGTCGACCCGCGAGACGTGCGTCCGGCAGCTCTCGCTCGTGCAACGCGAGACCGAGCGCTGCACGGCGATCGTCCGCAACCTGCTCGACTTCGCGCGCCAGCGGCCCCTCACGGTGAAGGAGGTCTCGCTCGCGGCTCTGGTCGAGGAAGCGCTCTCGCTCCTCGCCCACAAGATCGAGCTGCAGAACGTGAAGCTCGACAAGCGCTTCGCGCCGGTGCCGCCGGTCGAGGCCGACGCCGGGCAGCTCCGGCAGGCGTTCGTCAACATCGTGCTCAACGCGTGCGACGCGATGCCGGGGGGCGGCACGCTCACCGTGGGGATCCATCCCGGTGTCGACGGCGATCTGGCGGTGGTCGAGTTCACCGACACCGGCGCCGGCATTGCGCCGGAGGTCCTGTCGAAGGTCTTCGATCCGTTCTTCTCCACGAAGCAGAAGGGCACGGGCCTCGGCCTGTCGGTCGTCTACGGCATCGTCGAGCGGCACGCGGGTAAACTCGAGATCGAGAGCCAGCCGGGCAAGGGCACGACCGTGCGCATCCGGCTGGCGACGGTGAAGGTGCCGGAAGGTGCGGGGACCACATGACGCGGAAGGCCGGCGCAGCGGACCCGTCCATCTATCTCTGGTGGATCGGCGCCGAGGCGACGCCCGGCGGGCTGCTCAACGAGGTCCGCGCGCACACGGGGCGCGTCTTCGGCCTGACGACGCGGCTGTGGCGCGGGCAGGAGCGGCCCTCCGACGCCTTCGATCCGGCGCGCAACCAGTCGTCCTCGACCCGGATCCTCGAGTGGCTCGTCACCGCCGGTCCCGGCGAGACGCACAAGGTCCTCGCGGTCACGGACCTGGATCTGTTCATTCCGGTCCTGACGTTCGTCTTCGGCGAGGCGCAACTCGGCGGGCACGCCGCGGTCGTGTCGACGGCGCGGCTCGTGCCGTCCGGCAGCCCGATCGCGCGCGGTGGACGCCTGCTCGCCGCGCGCCTGACCAAAGAAGCGGTCCACGAGATCGGCCACAGCTTCGGCCTCGTGCACTGCGATCTCGTCCGCTGCGTGATGTCCCGATCGTCCAGCCTGCTCCAGGTCGACGCGAAGAGCGGCGGCCTGTGCCAGGATTGCTGGACGCGCTACCTCGATCTGCGCGAGCATTCTGGGGGCCCTCATGACGAAGGAACGCACCCGTATCCTGGTCGTTGATGACGAGGAGATCGTCCGCGAGTCGCTGTCGAGCTGGCTGCGCGAAGACGGCTATCGCGTTGACACCGCGCCGGACGGCCCCGCCGCCCTCGACAAGGTCAAGGCGGACCGCTGGTCGATCCTGCTGATCGATCTGAAGATGCCCGGCATGGACGGCCTGCAGTTGCTCGACGAGGTCAGGAAGATTCGGCCCGAGGTGGCCGCGGTCATCATGACCGCGTACGCGACGGTGGACACGGCCGTGAGCGCGATGAAGTCGGGCGCGTACGACTACCTCGTCAAGCCGTTCGATCCTGAGGAGCTGAGCCTCATGGTGGAGAAGATCGTCCACCAGCAGGCGCTCGTCCGCGAGACGACGGTGCTGCGCAAGGTGCTGAAGCGCGAATACCGGTTCCGGGATCTCGTCAGCAAGTCGCCGGGGATGCAGGCCGTCTTCGAGCTGGCGCGCGCCGCGGCGCGCAGCCAATCGACCGTGCTCGTCCTCGGTGAGAGCGGCACGGGCAAGGAAGTGCTCGCGCGCGCCGTCCACCTCGAGAGCTCGCGCGCCAACGGGCCGTTTGTCGCGGTGTCCTGCGCCGCGCTCACCGAAACGCTGCTCGAGTCGGAGCTGTTCGGCCACGAGAAGGGCGCGTTCACCGGCGCCCTCGTGCGCCGGAAAGGTAAGTTCGAGGCGGCCCACGGGGGCACGCTCTTCCTCGACGAGATTGGCGACGTCAGCCCGAAGCTGCAGCTCGATCTGCTTCGCGTGCTCGAGGAGCGCCGCTTCTCGCGCGTGGGCGGGACCGAGCCCGTCGACGTGGACGTGCGGATCATCGCGGCGACCAATCGCGATCTTCGCAAGGCCGTGGCCGACGGCAAGTTCCGCGAGGACCTGTTCTATCGCCTCAACGTGGTGCCGATCACGCTGGTGCCGCTGCGGGATCGTCGAGAGGACATCCCGCTGCTCGTCGAGGACCTGCTCGAGCGGTTGAACGCCGAGCAGAACCGGCGCGTCGAGGGGGTGTCGACCGAGGCGATGGCGCGTTTGATCGCGCACGACTGGCCCGGCAACATCCGCGAGCTGCGCAATGTGCTCGAGCGCGCGCTCGTCGTGGCGTCCGGATCGATCCTGCAGGCCGCCGACTTCGGGTTCACCGCCGCGCCCACGGCCGAGCTCGATCGCGTCGGCCCGCTGTCGCTCGAGGAAGTCGAGTGTCGCCACATCGGCAACGTCCTGCGCCACACCAACGGCAACGTCAGCCAAACGGCCCGTATCCTCGGCATCGATCGCGTGACGCTCTACAACAAGATCAAGAAGTACCACCTCAAGCGCCCGCACCACGAGGAGCACGAGAAGGCCGCCCACAGCGAGTCCATTTGAGAATGTGAGGATTTGAGACTTTGAGAATCGGTGACTTGCACCCCGCACGTCGCACGTAGCACGTCGCACGTCGCACCTCGCACGTCGCACGTGTTGAAGTCTTCACCACCCCGCTGAATCCTGCAGCAGATCCCCGGTTCACGCCCGTTTTCCGGCTCGTATCGGCCGCGTGCGGCGCTTCGATCGCGCGCCTGCGCTGAACTTCTCAACACCCGCCGTGTTCGCCTTTCAGCACCCCGTTCGCGCGTCCCGCTAACTCGTCGTCTTGCAGCGTGTTGCACGACCCCCCCACGCGGGCGCTCGCGGTGCGGTTGGCGCGCGGCTTGCCCTTTGAGGCGCCGGAGGGCCGAGATGTCCTGCCCACATCTGAAAGAAGTCGTGATGCTCTACTGCAATGGGTTTCCGGTCAAGAAGATGGTCCCGCTCGATCGCATCGTGAGCGCGAGCCCCTGCCTGACGCAGGACTTCCAGCAGTGCCCCCTCTACCGGGAAATCCTGGCGCGGCTGCAAGGCTGCGGCCAGATGGCGGCAGTCGATCCAGGCGCGCCGCTGTCGTCCCGCAAGGAGGCCCAGCGATGATCCTGGCGCTTGGACTCTCGATCGTCGGCCTGGTGCTCGTGGCGTACCTTTCGCGCGCGCGCCGAGTCGTAGCGCGCGAGCCAGCAGCACAGGCTTGAGAGCTGA
>CAYHSN010000009.1:16085-18266 GCA_964359235.1 uncultured Vicinamibacterales bacterium
CTTCCTGATGGGGCTCTACGCGTTCACCAGGTCTCGCGAGGAAGGCGGCGGCGAGCCCGCAGCCGCCGCCGAACATTCCGGCGAGGAGGTCCGACATGGCTGAGACGCTGACGCGCACCGCCACCGTTCGCCCGTGGGTGACGGAGAAGATCCTGTTGGGGCTCCCGCCGCGCGCCTACGCGCGCAGCCTCGTCACACGAGGCAACGCCATTGCGGCCCTCATCCTCCTCGTCGGTCTGCCGATCATCGTCTACCGGTTCGCGTTCGGCCTCGCGTCGGTGACCAACCTGTCGCAGACCACGCCGTGGGGTCTCTGGATCGGCCTGGACGTGCTCTGCGGCGTCGCGCTCGCGGCGGGCGGCTACGTCCTGGCCAGCACCGTCTATCTCTTCGGCCTCAAGCAGTACTACCCGGTCCTCCGGCCGGCCATCCTCACCGGATTCCTCGGCTACCTCTTTGTCGTGATCGGGCTGATGGTAGACCTCGGCCAGCCGTGGCGGATCTCGTATCCGGTGATTCGGTCGTACGGCGTCACGTCGGTGATGTTCCTGGTGGGCTGGCACGTGATCCTGTACCTCACGGTCCAGTTCCTCGAGTTCTGTCCGGCTGTGTTCGAGTGGCTGGGCTGCTCGCGCGTTCGCCGGTGGGCCGCCTCCCTGACGATCGGCGCGACCGTGTTCGGCGTCATCCTCTCGACGCTGCACCAGTCGGCCCTCGGCGCCCTCTTCCTGCTGGCCCCGACCAAGCTCCACCCGCTCTGGTACTCGCCGTTCGTGCCGGTGTTCTTCTTCATCTCGAGCATCGCCGCCGGCCTCAGCATGGTGATCGTCGAGAGCGCCCTGTCGCACCGGATCTTCAGGAACCAGATCGATCCCGAGCAGCACGTGGACCTGGATCGGATCACGCTCGGCCTGGGCCAGGCGGCGTCGGTCGTCCTCTTCACCTACTTCTTCCTGAAGCTGCTGGGCCTGGCCGACGGCAACCGTTGGGACCTGCTGGCGACGCCGCTGGGCGCGTGGTACCTCGTGGAAGTCCTGGGGTTCGTGCTGCTGCCGTGCTTCCTGTTCGCGCACGCCGTGCGGCGGCAGAACGTGCGACTGGTGCGAGCCACCGCCGTCGTGGCGGTCGCCGGCATCGTGCTCAATCGACTGAACGTGTCGATCGTCGCGTTCAACTGGAACGTCGCGGAGCGCTACGTCCCGAGCTGGATGGAGATGGTGACGTCGATCACCATCATCACGATCGGTGTGCTGACGTTCCGATGGATCGTCAACCGGATGCCCGTGCTCCGCGAGCATCCGGACTACGCGGGCATCCATTGAGAGAAGGGTGCTGACCATGATGCCTCACGACCTGTCCACGATGTACTCGGCCAAGGCGATCGAATACCTGATCGCCGTGGCCTTCCTGGTGCTGTTCATCCCGTTCTGGCGGTTCGTCAGTGGCCGTTCGGGCGCGCTCGAGGTGGCCGTGGTGGCGCGGCGGGGCCTGGTCCCGCGGCTTGCGGAGTGGTTCGCGGTGCCCGAGGGCGTCTCCTTCCACCCGGGCCACGCGTGGGCGCGCGTCGAGCCGGACGGTCACGTGGCCGTCGGGATGAGCGACTTCGCGCGCAAGCTGGTCGGCGAGCCGTTCGGAATCCGGCTCCCGGAGGCCGGCGCGCGCGTCGGACAGGGCGAGCCAGGGTGGACGCTGCTCGCCGGCGATCGCGCCATCGACATGCTCTCGCCGGTCGACGGCACGGTCGTCGAGGTGAACGAGGACGCGTTCGCGCCCGGCGCTCCGCTCCTGGATCCCTACGGCGATGGCTGGCTGCTCAAGGTCAAGCCGGCCCGACTCAAAGCCAATCTCAAGAACCTGCTCGCGGGCGAGGCGGCGCGCCGCTGGAACGAACACGCGGTCGACATGCTGCGCGGGCGGCTGTCGCCCGACGCGGGCCTCGTCTACCAGGATGGCGGCGTGCCCGTCGACGGCATCGCACAGAGCCTCGACCCGGAGCGCTGGGATGAACTCGCGAGGCAGTTCTTTCTGACGAAGGAAGGGGACTGACGATGTTGGTGCTACGTGCGACGTGCGAGGTGCTACGTGCTGCGTGCTACGTGCGAGATGCACGTCGCACGTCGCACCTGGCACCTCGCACCTGGCACGTCGCACGTAGCACGTAGCACGTAGCACGTAGAACAA
>CAYHSN010000010.1:0-12377 GCA_964359235.1 uncultured Vicinamibacterales bacterium
AGCGAAGCCGAGATCCGCCGCGCCGCGTCGATCACCACCGGCAGGTGGCGCGCGCGCATCTCCTTCAGGTTCACGCGTGACGCGTGGGACGACACGTTGATGGCCGCCACCGTGCGGCCGCTGCGATCCCGGATGGGAACCCCCACGGAGCGTACCCCGAGTTCGACTTCCTGGTCGACCATCGCCCAGCCGCGGTCTCGCACGTGTTCAAGGATCCGCCGGAGTTCCGCCGGGTCCGTCACGGTGCGCTCGGTCAGCGCCCTCAGCTGCGCGCGGGAGAAGTACGCGTCGAGATCGGCTGGCGGAAGCCCCGCCAGCAGCACGCGTCCCATCGACGTCGGATAGGCCGGCAGGCGCGAGCCGACCGCCAGGTTGATCGTCATGATGCGCCTCGTCGGCACGCGCGCGACGTAGACGACGTCGTCCGCGTCGAGGACCGAGACGGAACAGGACTCGTGGAGCGTTGCCACGACTTCCTCCATCACCGGCTGCGCCACGTCGGGAAGACGCATCGTGGAGAGATAGGTGTAGCCGAGATCGAGCACTCTCGGCGTGAGCCGGAAGAGCCCGTCCTGGCTGCGCATGTATCCGAGATGTTCGAGCGTCATGAGGAAGCGGCGCGCGACCGCGCGTGCGAGCGACGTGCGGCGGGCGACGTCGGAGATCGTGAGGGCGTCGAGCTGCGTGGAGAACGCCTTGATGACGGCGAAGCCGCGCGCCATCGACTGGACGAACTCGTGGCGCGGCTCGACGCCCTGGCTCGCGCCGCTGTGCGCATTGCGAACGTCTATCATTCAGTGTCTCCCCGCTTGACAGCGACAAGGGGCAGGAATAAGTTCGCGGTACGAAATACGAACAAATGTTCGCATAACGAACATCCGCGCGCAACGGTCGTTATCGATGGCCCCATTCCGCGTTCTCCTCGTCCTGCCTTTCCTTGCCGCCGGCTGCAGCCCTCCGCCTGCGCGCACCGCGGCGGCGGACACCGTCTTCGTCGGTCCCATCGTGACGCTCGACGAGAACCGGCCGATGGCCGACGCGCTCGCCGTCGCCGGCGACCGCGTCGTTGCCCTCGGCAGCGAGACGGAGGTCGCTTCTGTCGTCGGCGGCAACGTCCGCCGTGTGCGGCTCCCGGGCGTGGCCGTGCCGGGGCTGGCGGACGCGCACGTGCACGCGCTGGCCGTCGGCGCGCAGCTCGAGATGCTCGACCTGCGCGCACTGCAGAAGGAGGAGATCGTCCGGCTGGTCGCCGAGCGCGCGCAGGCTCTTCCGCCCGGCACCTGGATCGAGGGGCGTGGATGGGATCAGGGCTTCTGGCGCCCGGCGGTGTTCCCGACGGCCGCGGACCTTGACCGTGTCGCGCCGCAGCACCCGGTGGTGCTGACGCGCATCGACGGGCATTCGGCCTGGGTGAACAGCCAGGCGATGCGCGCGGCAGGGATCACCCGGGCCACCCGCGATCCCGACGCCGGGCGCCTGCTCCGCCTGCCGGATGGCTCGCCGACCGGCATGCTGGTGGACGACGCCGTCGATCTCGTGACGAAAGTGATGCCCGCGCCGACGCGAGCAGACCTGATGAGGCGACTCGAGGCGGCGCTTGCGCAGTACGTGCGCTGGGGGTTGACCAGCATCCACGACGCGGGCGTGGATCTGCGGGGGATCGAGCTCTACAAGGAACTGCTCGCGGCCGGTCGCCTGCCGCTGCGTGTCTACGTGATGGCCCGCGGCTCCGGTGCAACCGCGTCGCAGATGCTCGCGCAGGCGCCGGGGCCTTCGCTTGGTGATCACCGGCTGGCGATTCGCAGCTTCAAGGTGATGCTCGACGGCGCGCTCGGATCCCGCGGTGCCCAGCTGCTCGAGCCGTACACGGATGCTCTGGCCGAAGAGGGGCTGGTGCTGATGAGCGACGCCGAACTGGCGTCGCTGGTCCGCGGGGCCGTCACCCGTGGGTACCAGGTCAACGCACATGCGATCGGCGATCGCGCGATCCGGCGGGCGCTCGACGCCTTCGAGCAGCACGGCGGTCCCGACCTGGCCGGGCGGCGCTTCCGCATCGAGCACGCTTCCGTGATCGATGACGCCGACCTGCCTCGCTTCGCGCGTCTCCAGGTCATCGCGTCCATGCAGCCCGGTTTCGTCGGCGAGTACAGCCGCTGGGCGGCCGACCGTCTCGGCCCGACCCGCGTACTGAACGTGCTGCCGAGCGCCGAGCTGCTCGAGAGCGGCGCCATCATTGCGGCCGGCACGGACTACCCGGCGGCCGATTCCGGCAGCCCGCTCGTGACGCTCTATTCGATGGTGACGCGCATGGGTGCCCGCGGGGCGCCCGCCGGCGGCTGGCACCCGGAGCAGAAGGTGGACGTGACGAGAACGCTGCGGGCGATGACCTGGGCGCCGGCGTTCGCCGCGTTCCAGGAGCAAGATCTCGGTGTTCTCGCCGTCGGCCGGCTCGCCGACCTCACGGTGCTCTCGGCCGACCCGCGGGACACCGCACCAGAACGTCTGAAGGATCTGTCCGTGACGATGACCATCGTGGGCGGCGTGCCGGTGTTCGAGGCACCCGCGGCCCCGCCCGCGACGAGCGGCTCGTAGTTACCCGCGCTGACGAACAAAGGAGATCGGTATGTCGAGCAGTCTGTTTCGGAGGCTTGGTCCAGCACTCTTCCTGATCCTCCTGCCGCTGGCGGCGGCCGCGCAGCAGGGGACCGCGATTCTCGAGGGTGGCATCGTGGACGAATCCGGCGCGCTGCTGCCAGGCGTGACGGTCACGGCGCGCAACGAGGAGACAGGCACGACCCGCTCGACCGTGACGGACGGGACGGGGCGTTACCGGATGCCTGCGATTCAGAGCGGCGTCTACGCGATCACCGTCGAGCTGCCCGGCTTCCGTACCGAGGAGCGCTCGGGCATCCGGCTGACCGTCGGCCAGCAGGCTGCGCTCGACTTCACGATGAAGGTGAGCGCGATCCAGGAGACCGTGACGGTCACCGGCGAGGCGCCGCTCGTGGACACGCAGCGGTCACACGTGTCCTCGACGATCGAGGAGAAGCAGATCCAGGAGCTGCCCATCCTGTCCCGCAACTTCCTCACGCTGGCGGCACTCGTGCCCGGCGCGGGCCGGAATACGTCGATCACCGGCACGCAGCCGCTGCAGATTGGCGGCAGTGATTCCCGTTACAACTACACGACGATCATCGACGGCGGCGACGTCGATGACGACGTCTGGGGCGCGCCGGTCCAGAGCTTCATCCAGGACAGCATCAAGGAGTTCCAGGTGATCACGAACCGCTTTGACGCCGAGTACGGCAAGGCGCTCGAAGCGGTGCTGAACATCGTGTCCAAGTCCGGCTCGAACGACCTGAACGGCACCGTGTTCGGCTTCTTCCGGGACGACAAAGTGAAAGCGCGCAACTACTTCCAGACCGTGAAGCCGGACTTCGACCAGCAGCGCATGGGCGGAACGGTCGGCGGGCCGCTCATCCTGAACAGGACGCACTACTTCGGCGCGTACGAGTACGTGAACGAGGACCGGCCCGCCACTGTCTCAATTCCGGCCGCCTCGCCGCTCTCGCGCTTCAACGGCACGTTCAACGCGGGCAACACGCGCCATCTGGTGACGGGCCGCGTCGATCACCAGCTCTCGCAGGGCCACTCGCTGATGGTGCGGGGCCTGTACGAAGACTTCAGCTCGCTCGGCGGCTTCGGGGGAACCACCGCGTTCAGCGCGGGACGGACACAGGAGCGCACGTCCTACTCGATCCTCGCCCAGGAGACCTCGGTTCTCGGCACGCGGTTCGTCAACGATTTCCGCTTCCAGTACCGCAACACCGACGTCAACAACGTGCCGAACTCGAACGATCCCACCGAGTCGAGGCCGTCGGGCACGATCGGCAGCGCCGTGTTCCTGCAGCAGGAGGCGCGGGACCGCTTCCAGTTCTACGACACGCTGTACTTCACCCTGCCGCGGCACAACGTCAAGGTGGGTGGTGAGATCACGTTCATGGAGACGTCCTACTGCGCATGCGCGCAGCAGACCGGCGCGTTCGTGTTCGGCACCGACCAGCCGTTCAACGCCGCCGACCCGCGCACGTGGCCGATCCGGTTCTCGCAGTCGTTCAACCTGGCCCCCCTGCCGCTGCCGGACAAGTACTTCGGCATGTTCCTGCAGGACGACTGGCAGCTCACGGACCGGCTGACCGTGAACCTCGGGATCCGGTGGGACGTGGATCTCCGGGTCCGGGACAACGAGACGATGGAAAAGGCGTTCCAGCTGGCCCGCAACCAGTCGCTGCGGGGGGTCCTCAGCGAGAGCCCCGGGCTGGACCTGGACAACATCGATCCACGTCTGGGCTTTGCCTACGCGATGTCCCCGCGAATGGTCGTCCGCGGCGGGTACGGCGTCTACCACTCGCGCCCCCGCATGTTTATGCAGGCGCTCGCGCTGGATCAGCTGACGTCCACGACGTTCGTGGCGGTGGTGACCGATCCGCAACGGCTCCGCAACTACCCGGACATCAACGCGATCCTCGGCGGCTCTCCTGAGCAGTTCGCCGCAACGGGCCTCAGATCGATGAGCAACGTGATTGCCGACGATTTCGAGATTCCGTACGCGCTCAACGCGACGCTCGGGTTCACGCGCCAGTTCAGCGACACGCTGGCCCTGAGCGTGGACGGCGTCTACTCGCATTCGCTGCGGAACTTCCAGAAGCGCGTGCTGAATCTGCCCGACAGCTTCTCCGCCACGAACCGCGCCGGCACCGCGGCGAACCCGTACAAGTACGGCTTCGGGCAGATCCTGGCGCAGGTCACCGATGGCCGCACGCGCTACACCGGGCTCCACGTCGGCCTCAACAAGCGCCTGTCGAGCCGCTACCAGGGACAGGTCTCGTACGCGCTGTCCAGGGCGCTGCTGCGCGGCGCCAACACCCACTTCTACACGCCAAGCAAGGCGATTGGCGGCGAGGATCGCGGGCCCACGCTCAACGACATGCGTCACAAGCTCTCGATCGCCGGCGTGGTGCAGCTGCCTTTCGGGATGCAGGCCAGCACGGTCGTCGTGGCCAACTCGGCCCAGCCGTACCGTATCGTCGCCGGCGTGGACCTGGACGGCGATGGCACGACGATCGAGGATCGGCCGGACGGCCTCGCGCTCAACCAGGGTGGGCGCGCGTCGGAAGCGAACCTCGCCATCATCAACGCGTCCCGCCAATCTCGCGGCCTCGGGACCGTGACGCTCGATCAGCTCGGGAAGCGATACCCCTACTTCAACGTGGACATGCGGCTCACCAAGAACGTCCGGTTCGGCGGCGACAGGTCGCTCGAGTTGATGGCCGAGGTGTTCAACCTGTTCAACCGCACGAACTTCAGCTCGCCGATCGGCACGCTGACCTCCGCCGCCTTCCTGCAGGTGTCGAGCGCCGCCGACGGGCGCGAGGCGCAGTTCGCCATCCGCATGCGGTTCTGAGCCATGGCCTTCGTCCGCTCGCTCGTCGTGGCGCTCGTCGCAGGCGCCGCCATCCAGGTGGCGGCGCACCGTGCGGCCGATGACACGGTCGTCGTCGAGAAGAACGTTGCGGCCAGGATGCGTGACGGCGTGCTCCTCCGCGCCGATGTCTATCGCCCATCGGCCGCCGGGACGCACCCGGCGCTGGTGCAGCGCACACCGTATTCCAAGAACGACGAGGACTCGCCGGAGCGGTTCAAGCGGCTTGCCGCCCGCGGCTACGTCATCGTCGTCCAGGACACGCGGGGGCGCTACATGTCGGACGGCGTGGCGCGGCCGCACGACGAGGCCGAGGACGGATTCGACACGCTGGCCTGGGTCAGCGGATTGCCGTACGTCGACGGGGAAATCGGGATGTGGGGCGGCAGCTACCTGGCGACGACGCAGCTGCTCGCGGCGACGCTGCAGCCCCCGTCGCTCGTCGCGCTGTTTTCCTCCTCGTCCTACAACAGCCGGTACGACATGGTGTTCCAGGGGGGCGCGTTCTACCTGAATGACGGCCTCGGCTGGAACCTCGGGCAGGCGGCCGACGTGCGGCGGCGCGTGTTCACGCCCGATGTCGATCGCGATGGCCCGCTGGGCATGACACCGGAACAGGCGAAAGCGTTTCGCGAGCGGTGGCTCTGGCACGTGCCGCTGAAGACGATGGACGCGCTCGAGCTGAAGCGCTTCGCCCCGGGCTACGACGAGCTGCTGGCGCATCCGAGCTACGACGACTACTGGAAGACGTTCGACATCGAAGCGCGGCACGATCGGTTCACGGTGCCGGCGTTCCACCTCACCGGCTGGTACGACACGCTGCTGAACGGCACGCTGCGGAACTACGTTGGACTCCGGGCCCGTGCCGCGAACGAGAACGCGCGGCGCTCCCAGCGCCTGATCGTCGGGCCGTGGACGCATGCGCGGCCGTCGCTCAGCAGCACGAAGGTGGGCGACGTGGATTTCGGACCGCAGGCGGGCCTCGACTCCCAGGAACTGATGGCGCGCTGGTTCGATCACTGGCTCAAGGGAGGCGATGCCTCGATCCTCCAGGGCGCGCCGGTCCGCATCTTCGTCATGGGCGAGAACCGGTGGCGCGACGAGCAGGAATGGCCGCTGGTGCGCGCGAAGGCCACCGAGTACTTCCTGCAGAGCGGCGGCTCCGCCAATACACTCGACGGGGACGGCCGGCTGTCGACCACGGCGCCTCGCGACCAGCGGGCGGATCGGTTCGTCTACGACCCATGGGATCCGGTGCCGACCGGCGCGCTCGGCGGGTACTCGCGCATTCCCGCGGACCAACGGCCGATCGAGCGGCGACGCGATGTTCTCGTCTACACCACCGAACCGCTCGCTGCGGACCTCGAGGTGACGGGGCCGATCACGCTGAAGCTGTGGATCGCCTCGTCCGCCCGGGACACCGACTTCACGGGCAAGGTCGTCGACGTCTTCCCGGACGGGACGGCACGGGCGCTGACCGACGGCATCCTTCGGACTCGCTACCGCGAGAGCAGGACGACGCCGAAGATGCTGACGCCGAACCAGCCGGTCGAGCTGACCATCGATCTGGGCGCGACGAGCAACCTGTTCCGCGCCGGGCACCGCATCAGGCTGGAGGTCTCGAGCAGCAATTTCCCGCGCTTCGATCGCAACCCGAACACGGGCGGCGTATTCGGCGAGGACGCGGAGCTGCGCCGCGCCGAGCAGCAGGTGTTCCACGGCGCGAGCCGCCCGTCTCGCCTCATCGTGCCGGTGGTACCCCGATAGCAGGACGCAGCGCGTTTCGCCTGCGGAGAGTGTCGCGTGTCCCGTGTCTCCCGGATCATCGTCGGTCTCGTGGTACTCGTGCCGGTGGCCGCAGCGGCGTGGTGGTGGTGGCCCCCGCCGCCCGCCCGCCCCGGGATCGTGGTGATCACGATCGACACGCTGCGTGCGGACCGCGTTGGCGCGTACGGGTCGCTCGTCCGCACGCCGGCCCTCGATCGCCTCGCGGCCGAAGGAGTACGGTTCGACGCGGCGTACGCCCCCGTGCCGCTCACGCTGCCGTCGCACGTCTCCATGTTCAGCGGCCGGCTGCCGGTCGAGCACACGGTCCGCACGAACGACGGCTACAGGGTCCCTGACGGCGTTCCACTCGCGGCGGAGGCGTTGCGACGCGCCGGGTACAGGACGGCCGCGTTCGTCGGCAGCGCGGTCCTGCGGTCCTCGACCGGCATCGGGCGCGGCTTCGAGCGGTTCGACGACGAGATGGGCAACGGCGCAGAGCGCCGCGGAGCGGACGTGGTCGCGCGGGCGGTCGAGTGGCTGGATGGGGTCGGCGACGCACCGTTCTTCCTGTGGGTGCACCTGTACGATCCGCACCTGCCGTACGACGCCCCCGAGCCTTTCCGAGGGGAGTACGAAGGGCGGCCCTACGATGGGGAGGTCGCCTACAGCGACAGCTGCATCGGCACGCTGCTCGCCCGTCTCGATGCCGATGGCCCGTCGCGGCGGCCCACGATCATCGCGGTCGCCGATCACGGCGAAGGACTCGGCGATCACGGCGAGCTGAGTCACGGCGTGCTGCTCTACGACACCACGATCCGCGTGCCGCTGCTGATCAGGCCGGCGGGTGGCGCGTCGACCCCCACCGTCATCGATCGCCCCGTGAGCATCGCCCAGGTGGGACCTACACTGCGCGCCATCGCCGGGCTCCCGAACCAGGGGGTGCTCCCCGGCCTTCTCGATGAGGGTCCCTCGGACCCTGTGCCCGCCGAGACGTTGTATACGGCGCAGCAGCTCGGGTGGTCGCCGGCGTATGCGGGGCGGATCGGGCACTTCAAGGTGATCGACGCGCCGCAGCCCGAGTTGTACGACGTGCGCACCGACCCGGATGAGCGGCAGGATCTCGCCGCGGCGGACCCCGACACGCTCGCGCGCCTGCGCGCCGTGCTGCGCCGCGAGCTCGAGGCAGCCGCGCAGCGAGCCTTGCCGCCTTCGGCGGCGCCCCTCGATGCCGACGCGAGCAGGCAGATTGCAGCGCTGGGCTACGTCAGCGGCGGAGGGAGCGTCATCGGCGGCGTGGCCCCGGTCGGCGGCGTCAACCCGAAGGCGAGGCTCGACGTCTGGCAGCAAGTCGAGCGCGGACTGGAACTGGCGCACGGCGGCAGGCATGCCGAGGCGACGGCGGCGTTCGAAGCGGCACTGCGGGACGATCCCGGGAACGTGCTGGCGCTGAAGTTCCTCGGCGCGGCTTCGCTCGAGCGCGGCGATCTTGCCGGCGCCATCAAGTACAACGAGCGCGTCGTCGAATCCGGCCTCCATTTGGCGGACGCGCTGAGCAATCTCGTGCTGGCCTACTATGGCGCGGGACGGCTGAATGAGGCGATCGCGAGCGGGCGGCGGGCGATGCAGGCGGACGCGAGCCATCGCGCGGCGCGAAAGAACTTGACGCTGGTGCTGCAGGCGATGGGAACCGCCAGGGCACGCGCCGGAGATGCCGCGGGTGCGATTGACGCGTTGGAGGAAGCGGCCACGCTGGACCCGTCGAACGTCGAGGTGACCGAACGGCTTGGGGCCGTTCTCCACCGCGCCGGGCGGGCGGAAGAGGCACGAAGCCGGTTCGAGGCCGTGGTGGCAGCTGCGCCGGATCGGCCGGCGCCGCAACTGAGCCTCGCGATTCTCGATCTCGAGAGCGGACGTCCCCGCGAGGCGGCCGCGCGCCTCGAGCAGATCCGACAGGGCTGGGCCGGCGCCTACCAGGCGCAGTTCTACCTTGGCGAGGCGTACCGGCAGGCCGGCGACCGGGCACGCGCCCATGACGCGTACGCGGCCTGCCTGGCGGCGGCGCCGCCCGGGGATCCAATCGTGCCAGCCGCGCGGCGTGCGCTTGCGGCAGTCAGATGACAAAGGACCAATCGATGCACAGAACCTCATGGCCGCTCGTGATCGGGGGTGCGGCGGTCGTCGCGATCCTGGCGTCCCTCATGGCCGCTGCGCAGCCGGGCAGCTCCGCACCCATCGGATTCTCGCCCTCCGCCGCAAGAGCCGAGAAGGAGGCCGAAGGGCGGTTCAAGGAGGCGGTCTCGACCGACGCAATGTCAGGGATCCATCGGGCGGTCACGCGGCGCCCGCACATGGCCGGCACGCCCGCTTCGATGGAGGTGGCCGAGACCCTGCGCAAGGCACTGGAGGACGCCGGCCTCGAGACCGAGGTGCACGAGTATCACGTGCTGCTCTCCACGCCCGGGAGCGTCTCCGTCGAGATCACCGAGCCACGCGGCGAGACGGTGAGCGTCGTCGAGCCGTCCGATCCGGCCGATCCCGACAGCGCCCACCCGGAGCTGGGTGTCGGGTTCGTCGCCTACTCGGGGTCCGGCTCCGTGACCGCGCCTGTCGTGTACGTGAACTACGGCCTGCCACCCGATTACGAGCGGCTCGCCGCTGCAGGTGTGGACGTCAAGGGGCGGATTGTCATGGCGCGGTACGCGCGCAGTCATCGCGCCGTGAAGATTCATACGGCGCAGGAGGCCGGCGCCGCCGGCATCATCATCTACAGCGATCCGGGAGACGACGGGTTCGCACGGGGGCTCACGTGGCCGGAGGGGCCGTGGCGCGCGGACTTCCAGATCCAGCGGGGCAACGGGAAGTACAGCTGGTTCTGGCATGGCGACCCGCTGTCGCCCGGATTCGCGGCCACGAAGGACGCGAAGGTCCTGGACGAGGAAACCGTGCCGACGCTGCCGCGCATTCCAGCCGTCGTCCTGCCGTGGAAGGAAGCGGAGAAGATCCTGTCGCAGCTGCGGGGCGCACCCGCGCCATCAGGCTTCCAGGGCGGGCTGCCGTTCACGTACCGCCTCGGTCCGGGTCCGGTCAGGGTGAAGCTGGACGTGCAGATGGATCAGAGCCGCCGGCCAATCCGCAACGTGATCGGGCGGATCCGCGGCCGCAATCCTGATCGGTGGGTCGTGCTCGGCACGCATCACGACGCATGGACGTTCGGCGGCATGGATCCCGGGACGGGTCTGAGCGCCGTGTTCGAGGTCGCCCGCGGGCTCGCGGCCCTGACGAAGTCCGGCTGGACGCCGGAGCGCTCGATCGTGTTCGCGTTCTGGGACGCCGAAGAGTTCGGCCTCGTCGGTTCCACGGAGTACGCCGAGGCCCTCCAGAAAGAGCTTCGCGAAAAGGCTGTCGTCTACATCAACACCGATCTGTACATGCGCGGCCGGTTCGACGGCGGCGGCACGCCCTCACTGCGCGATTTCCTGCTGGAGGTGACGAAGGACGTCCCGTCATTCACCGGCAGCGGCAGCGTCTACGACGGATGGCGTGCGGATGCGTGGCGTCGCCAGCCGGCCGAGCGCCGCCGCAAGGGCCAGACGGGGTTCGAGGTCGATCTCGCCGCGCTCGGGAGCGGTGCCGATTTCGTCGCGTTCCAGGACTACCTCGGCTTGCCGACGCTGCAGATGGAGTTCGACTTCGAGGGCAGCTACGGCACGTACCACTCGAACTACGACACGCGCTGGTACGTCGAGCGCTTCAGCGATCCCGGCTTCAAGGTGGGCACCACTCTCGTGCAGGTGCTCGGCCTGAGCGTCATGCGGCTGGCCAGTGCCGAGGTCCTACCGTTCCGCTACTCCTGTTACGCCGAGAAGATCGGCGAGTTCCTCGACATCGCGGCGACGTGGGCATTCGACGATGACGGTCGGCGGCTGGTGACGCTGGACCTGTCGCGGTCGAAGCGCCTGGCCGAGGCCATCCGGCAGCGCGCCCGCCAGATGGAACGACGCATCGACCAGAACCTGGCGGCCTCTTCGTGGACCGCTTCGACCGCGGCGGGGCTCAACGATCAGCTCGCGCGGCTCGAGCAAACGCTGCTCGACGAGCAGGAGGCGGCCGACAAGCGGTGGTACCGGCACGTCATCTACGGCTGGAACATCTATTCGCTGTACGAAGGACAGCCGCTCCCGGGCGTGGCCGAGGCTATCCGGCTGCGCGATCCCGGCAAGGTCAGGGAGGAGGCGGCACGGGTGGAGGCCGCGCTGCAGCGGATGCTGACAGCGCTCGAGCAGGCGGGCAGGTGATGAACAGGACAATCGCCGCCGTCATCGCGGCACTCCTCGCCATCTCCGGTGAGGCGACCGAACCGTGGCGGCGCCACAACATCGTCGTCGATCGGAATGTGCAGGCGAAGATGCGGGACGGCGTCACGCTCTACGCGGACGTGTACCGTCCGGCGGATCCGGGACGGTATCCGGCCCTGCTCATGCGCACGCCGTACAACAAAGCGGAATCGGCCGGCGCATTCGTGATCGGCGCGGTCAAGCGCGGCTACGTCGTTGCGCTGCAGGACGTGCGCGGGCAGTTCGCATCGGAAGGGAGCTTCAATCCCTACCTGCAGGAAGTGAACGACGGGCACGATACGATCGAATGGCTGGCCGCCCAGCCGTATGTCAACGGGAAGGTCGGCACATTCGGCCTCTCCTATCCGGGAGCGGTGCAGTGGATGACGGCGACGACCCGGCCGCCGCATCTCGTCGCGATGGCGCCCGCGATGACGTTCGCCAACGCGCGGCACTTCATCCACCACGGCGGCATCTTCGTGTCGCCGATCCTGAACTGGCTCATGCAGAGGCAGGTGAAGGAGCGCAGGCAGCGAGGTCTCGCCTACCCGTCGATCGAGGAGATACGAAAGGCGGTCGGCGAGCATCGAGAGGAATGGCTGATGCACCTGCCGCTCCGCGACCTTCCGGTCATGAAGGACTTCCAGGTCTGGCGTGACTGGATCGACCATGCCGACAACGGCCCGTACTGGGCCCCGTACGAGATCGAGGCGCAGCACGGGCAGGTCGAGGTGCCGGCCCTGAACTTCACGGGGTGGAACGACGATGACTACGGCCAGCCGGGTGCGATCCGT
>CAYHSN010000010.1:12477-14671 GCA_964359235.1 uncultured Vicinamibacterales bacterium
TCGGAGCCGCTCGAACGCGACATGGAGATCACGGGGCAGATCGTCGCGCGCGTCTGGATCGCCTCCACCGCGCCGGACACGGACATCTCGATGCGCATCCTCGACATGGCGCCAGACGGCACGCTCCGCAATTTCACCGTCGCGCCCGGCATGCTGCGCGCCCGCTATCGGAGCACGGAGCGGGAGGCGGCGCCGGCGCCGCTCACGCCCAATCGCCCCGTCGAACTGGAAATCAACCTGGGATACACCAGCTATGTCGTGCGCGCCGGTCATCGCCTGCAGGTGTACATCGGCGGAAGCGTGTTCCCGTACGTGCATCCCAACACGTGGGAGCCGTTCCGGTCATGGTCACAGGCGGTGCCAGCCACGCAAACGGTCCATCTCGGTGCCCGCTACCCGTCGCGCATCGTCGTGCCGGTCCTGCCACGCCAGTGACGAGCAAGGTCACCGACCTGTCGGCCGCGGTCCGGGAGCATGTCCACGACGGCAATCTCGTCGTGATGGAGGGATTCACCCACCTGATCCCGTTTGCCGCCGCCCACGAAGTCATCCGCCAGGGACGGCGTGATCTCACCCTGGCCCGGCTGACACCTGACGTCATCTACGATCAGCTGATCGGGGCGGGCTGCTGTCGGAAGCTCGTCTTCAGCTGGGCGGGCAACCCCGGCATCGGTTCGCTGCACGCGTTCCGCCGCGCCGTCGAGGCGGGCGTGCTCGAGATCGAGGAGTACTCGCACTTCGGCCTGGCGATGCGCTTCTTCGCGGGAGCGTCGAACCTGCCCTTCATGCCGATTCGCAACTACTTCGGATCCGACCTGCCGAAGGCGAATCCCCAGATCAAGCCGCTGACGTCTCCGTACGACGACGAGATGCTGTACGCGGTGCCGGCGATCCGGCCGGACGTCGCGATCATCCACGCCCAGCGGGCCGACGAGGATGGCAACGTGCAGATCTGGGGCCTCACCGGCGTGCAGCGGGAGGCGGCGTTCGCCGCGAAGCGCGTGATCGTGACGGTCGAGGAGATCGTGCCACGCGACGTCGTGCGCGGCGACCCGAACCGGACGCTCATCCCCGGGCTGATCGTGTCCGCGGTGTGCCACGTGCCGTACGGCGCGCACCCGTCGTACGCCCAGGGGTACTACGACCGCGACACGCAGTTCTACGTCGAGTGGGACGAGGTGTCGCGCGACGCCGAGGCGCTCGCGGCCTGGCTGCGCGAATGGGTGCACGACACGCCGACGCGGGAGGAATACATCGAGAAGATGGGTCGCGCGCGCTTCGAGGCGCTGCGTCCCGAAGAGCAATATTCCCAACCGGTGAACTACGGACGGTACCGATGATGTCTCCGCGTCTCTGCGGCCCGTGAGGGTGTGAGGCGCTGAATGGAGTACACGCGATCCGAGCTGATGGTCATCGCGGCCTCGCGCGCCCTGCGCGACGGTGATGTCGTCTTCGTGGGCATCGGCCTGCCCAACCTCGCCTGCAATCTCGCGAAGCGGTTGCACGCGCCGTCGCTGCAGATGGTGTACGAGGCGGGCGTCTTCGGCGCGAACCCGCAGCGCCAGGCGCTGTCGATCGGCGATCCGTGTCTCGTCGCGGGCGCGATGGCCGTCTGCTCGCTCGGCGACATCTTTCTCTTCTACCTGCAGCGCGGCCTGATTGACGTCGGCTTCCTCGGCGGCGCGGAAGTGGACCGCCACGGGAACATCAACACGACGGTGATCGGGCCTTACGCGAAGCCGAAGGTGCGCCTGCCGGGCAGCGGCGGCGCGTCGGAGATCGCGGCGCTGGCGAAGCGCGTGTTCATCATCGGCCGGCAGTCGAAGCGGTCGTTCGTGGAGCGCGTGTCGTTCGTCACGAGCCCCGGCCATCGGCCCGGTGGCGGGCGCCCGGATGGGGCGCAGGGCGGCGGCCCGCAGTTCGTGGTCACGGATCTCGGCACCTACGGGTTCGACGCGTCCGGCGTCATGCGTCTGGCGTCGCAACACCCCGGGGTGGGCGGGGACGAGGTGCGCGCGAACACGGGATGGGCGATAGACGTGCCGGCAGACCTCGAGACGACGCCCCCGCCGACGGCCGACGAGCTGCGCATCCTGCGCGATGAGCTGGATCCGAAGGGCTACTATCTGAAGAAGGGCTGACCACCGATGATGACGTCGGCCGATCGAGTCGCCGCCTATCGCGCGATGACCGC
>CAYHSN010000010.1:14771-17943 GCA_964359235.1 uncultured Vicinamibacterales bacterium
CCAGATGCAGTGTTCCCCGGTGTCTCGGTGGTTCGTGGCAGTGTTCATCGTGACGGAACGGGGACGCCCGCGCCGCTGACTTCCCCACCCCGGAATCGATCGTTCAGCACGAACAAGAGAGCGCCGGCGGCGAGCGCGGCGGCGCCGCCGAGCAGCTGGGCCCGGTTCGCCATCACCAGGATCAGCATCGACGACCCGATCGCCAGCGCCGGCACCAGCGCGCCGCCGGCCACGACGAACGTGGCGGGCTGCACCGTCCCTTCGAACCGCGGGCGGCGCAGCATCAGCGTGGCGGCGCACGCGCCGGTGTAGGTGACGAGCCGCGCCACCGCGCTGACGGTGGCCAGCATCACGAACGAGCCGGAGAGCATCAGCATCAGCGCCACCACCGACGTGAACACGATCGCGTTCGACGGCGTCCGGAACTGCGGGTGGATGCGCCCGAACCAGCGCGGCAGCTCGCCGTTCTCGGCCAGCGCGAACAGCATCCGCGACCCGGTGAGCACCTGGCCCGCGTTGTTGCCGGTCATCGAGATCACCGACCCGACGCCGATGAGGAGGCCGCCCGCCACGCCGAGCATCGCCGCCGACGCATCGGCCAGCGGGGTCCTCGACGCGGCGACGTCGGGCAGCACGCCCATGGTGATCACCTGCGCGAGCACGAAGACCGCCGTGACGACGAGGATCGTCGTGATGAAGGCGAACGGGATGTGGCGCCGCGGGTCCTCCGCCTCGCCGGCCGGCACGCCAATCACGTCGTACCCGCCGTACACGAAGATGAGCAGCAGCGCGGCCGTGGACACCTGTTCCACCGTGATCGGCGGCAGGTTCATGAGCCCGTCCGCCTTGGCGAAGAACAGGCCGACGGCAATGAAGATGGCGAGCGGCACGAGCTTGCCGATCGTCAGCGTGTTCACCACCCACGCGCTCTGGCGGATGCCGCGGATGTTGATGAGGAGCAGCGCGAGCGTGATGCCGGTCAGCATCGCCCCGCGCCCCGCGCCCGCCGTCATGAAGGGCCAGTAGAAGCCGAGCGCGAGCGCGATGCCGTTGGCCACCGACGCCTGGCTGGTCGCGCGCGTGAACCACTGCATCCAGCCGACCTCGAAGGCGACGAAGCGGCCGAAGGCCGCGCGAGTGTAGAGGTAAGGACCTCCGGTCCCCTCGAAGCGGCTGCCGACCTCAGCGAAACAGAGGGCGGCGCACAGCGACGCGAGGCCGATGGCGAGCAATGCGATCGGCGCCCAGTTGCCGACCTGCCGCGCGACGTCGGCGGGCATGAGGAAGATGGCGCCGCCGATCACCTGGTTCACGCCGATGGCGGTCAGGTCCCAGCGGCCGAGCGCGCGCCGCAGCGTGGGCTGCGCTGGATGGGGGTCCGGGTGGGTGCCCATGGGAGGTCCGGTGGAGGTTGTATCATGAAAGCCTCACAAACGAACCACCCGTATGACCCCTTCGAGCCTCGCGCGACGGCCGCTGCGGATGACGCTTCCGGCGCGGTTCTACACGGATCCGGACCATTTCCGCACCGAGATCGAGCACTTCTTCTTCAACGCGATCCGCCCTTGCATTCTGCCGTCGACGATGGCATCGTCGTCGTCGGGTCGGGCAGAAAGGCGTCACGTGAGGAATCCTGTCATGAGCCCGGCCCCACCTATGACACTCGACGAATACCTGCGGACACCCGAAATCGTGCTGCCCCAGGAGCTGGTCTATGGCGTGCTCCGCGTGGCAGATGCGCCCACGCCGCGTCACCAGACGGTCGCGGCCGACTTCTATGTGGCGTTGAGAGCGCACGTGCGCGCGCGCCGGCTGGGTCGGCTGTGGCTGGCCCCGGTCGATGTCATCCTGGATCCTCCGGGCGCGCTCGTCGTCCAGCCGGACTTGATCTTCGTGTCGAACGCGCGGCTGCGCTTGGTCACGGACCGCGTCTGGGGGCCGCCCGATCTCGTGCTCGAGGTGCTCTCGCCCAACCCGCGCGTCGGCAAGCTGGACGAGCGCCTGGGCTGGTTCGCGCAATACGGCGCACGCGAGTGCTGGCTCGTGCGCCAGCGGGAGCGCGAAGTTGAGGTGGTGAGCTTCGCGCAAGGTCGGATCGAGCGCCGCGTGACCTTCGCCGCGCAGGCGCCGCTCCAGTCGGACGTGCTGCCGGATTTCGCGGAATCGTTCGACTCGATCGTCGAAGACTCCGAGATCTGATCGCAGGGCTGAAGAGCGTGTGACGCAATCGCTGTAGGGGCCGCCTTCAGGCGGCCCTGTCTGGTCCGGCTGCCCTCGACTGGGCTCGGGCCAGGGAAGCCGGACCCCACGATTGGCGCAACCCCGTGGTGTTCAGCGCGCGGGCTTGTCGTCCTTCTTCTCCGGCTCTGCGGGCGCTGACCAGAACCCCTTCGTGCCCGACGCCTTCGCGGCCAGCTCGCCGTGGAAGAGCGCGGCGTTGAAGAGCACCTTGAAGGTGCCGAACGGCTGGCCGCGCCACTGCGGCTTGAAGCCGATGAGCACGACGTGCCCGTCGCCGTAGCGCGCGTCGATCGCGGCCGCGTAGCCGTTCACGAACTTCTCGCCGAGCAGATAGCCGGACACGAGCGGCGACCCGCTCGCCTGGTACTTCGCCAGCACCGTGCCCTCGAACTCCTTCGTCGTCGAGAACACCGGGCTTCCGCTGACGAACACCTTCGCGCGGTCCGGTACGCCGGCCATGACCGGATGCGCGGCGTCGGCGATGATCTCGAGGATCGAGCCGCTCGCGAAGAACTGCTGACGGTTCACGCCGGCCAGCACGTTCTTCACCGGCAGGCGCAGCGCGTCGATCGCGAACAGGCTGCTGTTGTTCAGGCACACGAGCGTGCCGCCGCGTCTGACGAACTCCTCGATCGCGCGCACGCCGCGGTCGCCGATGCCGCCCTCGTAGCGCGGCGGCACCGATCCGTTCTGGAACCCGTCGGTGATCGATCGCGCCCGCTCGTCCGTGAGGATGAGGACGTCGAAGCGATCGCGGAGCGCGCCTGCCTGGACATCGGCGTTGTAGACGCTGGTGAAGTCGAAGCCGTACATCTCGAAGAGCCAGCGCGTCCAGCCTTCGTCCATGCTCGCCGTCCACGGGCGGTAGAGCGCGAGGCGCGGCTTCGCGAGCTTCGCGCCGCTCGGGGCCGCGGTCCACTCGGCGCCTAGC
>CAYHSN010000011.1:0-4305 GCA_964359235.1 uncultured Vicinamibacterales bacterium
GATCGTGCAGGGCCGCCTGAAGGCGGCCCCCACGAGTCGTGGGGGCCGGCTTGAGCCGGCCCGACACCGAGAGCGATCGTGGGGGCCGGCTTCAGCCGGCCCGACGCCCCGGCCCGACGATTGCACGTCGTGTCAACGTGTCTGCCGACTACCCCCATCTTCTCCCCGCGTTCTCGTACCTGGGACCGTATCGGTACTTCCTCACGTTCTGCACCTGCAACCGGGCCCGCCTGTTCACCGACGGCACGGTTGTCGCTCTCGTGCTCTCGCAGATTCAGCGCGCCGGGTCGCTGGAAGGGTTTGCACTTCTTGCGTACTGCTTCATGCCGGACCATGCGCACCTGTTGGTCGAGGGTCGAGCCACGGCCTCTGACGCCCGCCGTCTCATCCGCCTGGCCAAGCAGTTCTCGGGATACGAATACTCACGGCGCCACCGGCGGCACTTGTGGCAACGGTATGGCTACGAGCGCGTGCTGCGAAGCGACGAATCCACTGTCGCAGTCGCCCGGTACATCATGGAGAACCCGGTGAGGGCGAAGCTCGTGGATCAGGCGGAGGACTACCCGTTTCTCGGATCGGACATTTACACGGTGCGGGAGATTCTGGAGTCGGTGACGAGGTGAGTCGTGGGGGCCGGCTTTAGCCGGCCCGACATCGAAATCGATCGTAGCGACCGGCTCGAATCGTGGGGGCCGGCTTCAGCCGGCCCGATCGTGGGCCCTATTGTGGGGGCCGGCCTCAGCCGGCCCTGGCAGTTGCGCGGTACATCATGAACAACCCGCGAAGCCCTTCCTACTCGAACCACGTAGGATCGTGCCGAATCTCCCGCGCCCGCTCCTGTCCCATCAGCACGCGCGCCAGCTTGGCGAAGTGGTTGGCCATCGCCTCTCTGTCCGTCAGTTGGCTCGCGGCGATCTCCAACACCCAGTACCCTCGCGCGCGCAGCTCAGCTCGAATCGCCTGGTCCCGCTCCCTCGTGCGCGGATTGCCGTGGATGTGCGCGCTCAGGCCGTCGAGATAGATGGCGACCCCCGGCTCGCTCGGATCGTCGAGCCTGTAAAAGCAATCGGGTGACGTCGAGCCCAGCGGCTTTCCAAACTGGATTTCGTAGTGCCACACCGGATCGGCGAAACCTGCACGCTGAAGCAGGCGGCGCAACCGCTCTTCGGCCTGTCCGGCCGTCCGGTCGTCGCCCTCCACACCTGGGGTGGATGGCAGCTTCGCCGGAATGTCGTGGGCCAACACAAGCTCGGGACCGCACGAGCGCAGGCGATCCGCCGCCAGGTGGCGGTTCAGATGCTGGTGGAAGAACGCGTTCCTGAACGTGTGCAGACAGTCGATGCACGCGGTGGCGCAGTCAGCCGGACACTTCGCGCACACATTCAGCGCCGCCTCAATCACCTCGCCGAAGCGCGCGCAGATCTGATCGAGAAGACCTGACCCGCCCGGCATGGGGTCGTACAAAATCGCGTCAGCGACCTTCCCGCCAGGATGCCGGATGACGAGAACGTCCAGGTCCTCGTGATCCATGTCGAGGACGCGGGTTGCTCCGGTTCTCAGTGCTTCAGCGACAGAGTACGCTTCGCCCGGTGTCTCGCATCCCGGTATCGAAATCGTGTCGGCTACGACGTCCGCAAAGAACGCCACGCGCTCGACGCCGCGATTGCATCGCTGCCTGTGGTCGTCGGCAAAGTGCTGAAGTTCGACTTGCGATGCGAAAGGCGACCGGCTCTGCCCACAGACCAGACACACGGGGAGGCCACATCGACACGGAAGACCGTCGGCTCGAGCACCGACTCCGAGCCTCCTGCTGCGTCGCGGTCGACGCGGAGGTGGTAGAACCTGGGCAGGAATCGATGGCCGTTCGCGTAGATGAGGTTGCCCGGCACGTACTCGCGCAACGCGACCGCCGGTGGACGAGGCAGAGGGAGCTCAGCGGCGCCGGCGAAGTGGCGTGGGAGCTGCGCGGTGCCGCGCACGGACCCGATCTCGAGGCCGTAGCCCGGCAGGAATCCTTCGGCGGCGAGCGCGGCGTACGTGTTCGTGTCGTCGTACCCCTCGGCTTCCTGGCGTTCGCGCCTGATGAGCCCCTTGTACCGCTTCACGAGCCGGTCGCATCTTCTGTAGAGCGACTGCTCGTCAATGTCCAGCGTGCCTTTCCGGCGGCGAACCTCTTCGAGTCGATGCATCTGATCGAGCGCCCAGTCCAGACGCCGCTTGAGCGTCCTGATCACCCCCGCGAGCTGGTCGTGCATCTGTCTGACGTGCCGCTCGAGCGCGCCTCCTGAGACGGAGTCGAAATCCTCTGAGGGCCATCCCTGCGCGAACACCGACCGGACGGCCTCGATCACACGAGGTCGATGCGCCTCGATGACGCTCCCCAGGCCGGACGCGTCGAACACCTGCGATCGGACGTTCCCCTCTTCGTCGAACAGCCAGGTCAAGATCTCTTCTTCGGAGATGTCACGACCGATCTTGCCGCGTAGCTCCTCACGAAGGTCGCCGAGCCGCCTGGGCTTCGCGAGCGACGAGGCGATTTGATAGGCGACCTGGCTGGCCGAGAGACGATCGTAAAGATCCTCGCGCCATCGGTTGGGCTCGATGGCCTCACCGGCCAGGGTTCTGAACGGCTCGACCATCGCCCCGGGATCGCCGGACGAGCGCTCAATGGCTTCGAGCACGCGGCGGAGGTGGTCCTTGGGATCGCCCGGCGGCGCTGGCGTGTGGCGCCTGGTCTCGGCCCAGATCTCCGGCGCGCACTCTTCGCCGATGAGCGAGACTTCGTTGCGGTCGACGCCGAAGAAGCGCGCGGCGAACTCGACGCCCTCGGAGGAGCCGCGCTCGGGATCGGCGATGGTGGCCGATGTCGCGATACAGACCGTCTGGCGCGGATCCCGGTTGCAGTACGCGCGCAGCCTGCGGATGAGGCATGCAGTTTCGGCGCCGGCCGCTCCACTGTAGGTATGCGCCTCGTCGAACACGAGGAACTCGAGGGTGGCGCCGGCAAACAGCTCGATGTCGGCCTGCCGCGTCAGGAGCAGCTCGAGCTGCTTGACGTTGGTCAGCAGGATGCGCGGCTGCTGGCCTGGCGTCCGCATCTCTTCCCGCGAGCACCGTTCTTCGGCCGGATGCACGGCAGTCGCCCGTCGTTCCCTCCGGGCTCGTGCGAGTCGCGTCTGGTATTCCGCGCGCGAGCCGCCAGGCGGTCGTTCTCCGGTGACGTCGGCCTTCCGCTCTGGCGTCTTGCCGACGTACATCGCAAATGGAATCGCGGTGCCCGCCAGCAACCCCCGCAGTCGCAGGAGCTGGTCCTCGGCGAGGGCGTTCATCGGGTAGACCAGCACGGCGACGATGGCCGGCGGCGCGTGTTGGTCGCGGAGCGCGAGACACCGGCTGATGATCGGATAGAGGAAGCACTCGGTCTTGCCGGAGCCTGTGCCCGTCGAGACGATCGTGGTCCGGCCCCCGAGGATGGCGCGGATCGCCTGCTCCTGATGGCCGTACAGGCGCGGGTGCTCAACGAGGTTGTCGAGGAAGGGGTGAAGCAGCCCGTCTTTGATGAGGTCGGCGACCCTGGCGCCCTCCCGGAAGCCGCGCGACAGGCTGATGTAGGGCCCCTTGAGGAGCGGCGTGTCTCGCGTCGCTTCGAGCGAGAGCAGCCGCCGCATTTGCTCGTAGAGGTCCGGGTCGGCGAACGGGTACGCCGTGAGCTGATAGCGCAGGAAGCTCGAGACGACTTTCTCGGTGAAGGCGACCGGGTTCAGCGCCATCGGTTCTTGTTGAACGGAGAAGGAATGTGATCAGGAAACCCGGATATGATCACGTTAATGACTCATGATCACGTTTTCTCCCAAGTCGCGTCCCTGCCGGACCTTACGCACCTGATCGTCCATCGCCTGCGGCGTCTGGTGCGCTGGCACCGGCGTGAACCGGACGACCTCCGAACCGTCGGGCCGTTTTTCAGTGATCGCGTTGATGCGATCGTGTGGTGCCGTGACGCCCTCGATGCGGTTCGACGATTCGGTGCTCTCGATGATGGCCGCCTGGCGCAAGCTCTCCAGGATCTGAGGAGCCTGCTGTTTGAAGAGATCCTGTTTCCCCTTGTACTCGCCGAGCGCACGAACGGTGCGCAGAAGCCCCCGAGGAATGCTCTGGCGGTCGAGGAATTCCTGGTCGAGTGATCTCATGGCCCGTCCTGGTGGCGAGACTTGTTCATTCGGTTCCGTAGGTCGTCGAGGTTCTCCGGACTACGTTGTGCACGATAACGCGCCGGTGGTCAGGCTCCAGGTCGAAGAGGATTCGCCA
>CAYHSN010000011.1:4405-7652 GCA_964359235.1 uncultured Vicinamibacterales bacterium
CCGGCGACGAGCAGTTCCCACTTCATCGCGGAGTTCGTCGAGGGTCACGTAGTCGCCGCGGGCGATCGCGGCCCGCCCTCGGCGAATCGCGCGCAGTTCGGCGGCGGTTGGAGTGTCCTCCGGAATGCGGCTCGAGAAGTAGACGCGCAGCGCCTCGCGCATGAGCTCCGACCGCGTGCGATGTTCTTCTTTGCGCACCCGTTCGATCGCGTCGAGCATTTCGGGCGGCACCGAAATGGTGAGGGTCGAAGTTGTGCGAGGCATGGTCTTTGTGACAGAGTGTGACTTGATCATACTCGCCTTGCCTGGGCTGTCAAGAGGCTCAGCCCGGGCCGGCGCCAAAACAGGGCTAGAACCGCAAGCAAGTCATGGGGTTGTTTCAGACGCCGCACGACGTCCCTCAACCTCGACCGGCGCCTCTGCTGCCCGCCGACCCCTCGCGGTGATCTTCCAGCTTTTGCCCTTCTCTGACTCCACGAACCCTTCCTTCTTCAGCGGGCCTCGCGCCCGGCGCAGCATGACCTTCCAGAGGAGTACGCCGCCTCTCTTGATTTCTGCGTCGCCCGGTTTGATCATATGAAGCTGCCGAACTTCGAAACGCTCCAGCGTTGCCCTCCACGCCAGCTCGCATTCCTCCCACTTGTCCGCCGTAGAGATCGCGCCGGCTACGCCGCAGAGCCGAGCGTTTGGATCGGCGGAGTGTCCGGTTTCGTCGTAGTAGCCCCTCAGGTCCAACACGATTCCCTTAAGGATTACGTGCGAGGCGGCCTACGCCGTTGGATGCGGCCACAACTTCATGGCGGTCTTGAGTAGGGCATCCGTCCGCGCCTGAATTGCTGCCTCATCCCGTCGCTTCGCGAGCGTCCGATTGAGATTGAGCGCGCTGTGCTTGAGGATTGCGTCGAGCTTGCGATCCCACGGTCCGTTCGATACCGACGGGTTGAGTTCCTTCGTCAACAGCGTCAGATTGCCGATCGTGTGGAGCAAGCTGTTCCGATGTTCAGTTTGCTCCTCCGCCTCCGGCGTGCCCTCTGGCGCAGATAGGGGCCAATGTCGCCTCCACTCCCTGGACATGAGATGTTCCATCGTAAGCGTGGCGTCGATCGTTACTCTCTCTGTCTTCCCGGTGTGAAGAGCCACCTCGAGCGCCTCGAGAATCATGCGTGCCTTCTTCTTCAGCCGCTTGTAGAACAGAAGTTCGACCCAAGCTTTCTTAAATTCTTCGTCGTTGGGCCAGCGCGAGATGTCTGATTCCTGCTTCAGCAGGACTCCTCTGATCGCCGGCGCAGAGAAATCGTCAGCGTTGTGCAGTTCCTTAAGCAGCTCGACGACCAGCTTGTTGTAGTTCTTCGCAGTGAGTTCGCAGACTGCGCGCCTGACGAAGAATGATTCCAGGTCGCAGAGAATCTGGTGAAGCTCTCCACGATGCTCCGGCACGTTGTACCGCTTGACCACTTCCAGCAGTAGTGGAAAGACGGTTGTCGTGTCCAATTGCTCCAGTCGATAGAAGAACAGGCCTTCTCGCGAGTCCGGCGCGAACTGCTCGACACTCTCGTCCGCTCTAGATTCAATTCGTCAACCTTCACGGCAGTGTCCTTTGCTCTGCGACTGCTACTCTAGTTATACTCGGTGAACACCACCAGTCGCTCGTCGCGGCTCCAGCCCTTCGCGAGCCGAAGATTCTCGTCAATCCACTGGCGCAGGGCGTCGAAGCGCGAGTCGGCGGCGGGATCGACGTCCGTGCCCTCGCGCGTCAGGCCGAGCTGGCCCAGTGTCCTCTCGATCTCGCTCGACTTTGAGTCCCTGCTGATATCGGTACCACGAATCCGCGAACGCAACCGGGCAGGACAGCAGGCGCTTGCCGAGGATCTCGACGGCGAACGCCCCCGCCAGTTGCTCGACTCGCTTCGCGCCCGAGATCAGGGAATGAACCTTCTTCCTGAACCGCTCGAACGCGGCCGCCAGCTCGCGCTCTGAAGCATGCAGCGTGAGCGGCACGGCTTGCAGCGTTCGATGGGCGAAACGCGGAGGGTTCGTTCGCGCGTTGATCTCCCGCTTCAGGCGCCGGATGACGACTTCTTCGACCCGACCGCGCTCGGCGTCGGACAGCTTCTCGCTCGTGCGGGAAAAGCGCACCGGGTCGAGGTACTCGAGCAAACCCGAGAAGCTGCGCGTGTGCCCGTTGTGCGGGGTCGCGGTGAGGAGGAGCTTGTGTTCGAAGAGCGGCGCAAGGATGCCGAGCATTCTCGACACCTCGCTGTCGTCGCCGATGGCCGCCGGGGCGAGATTGTGGGCCTCGTCCACGATCAGCAAGTCCCACGGAAGGTGAGGCGAGTCGTGGCTGACGCGCGACGCCGACCTGAACTCCTCCAGCACATCGGGCTGCTTCAGATAGTCGTACGACGTGACGATGCGCGGGAAGGTGCGCCAGGGGTTCGCGTCGAGTCCGAGGTTGCGTTTCAGCGCATGGGTGGCCTCGCGGTCCACTTCGTCGAACGCCAGCGAGAACTTGTCGCGCATCTCCTGGCGCCACTGCCCGCGCAGCGAGGCCGGGCAGATGATGAGCACGCGGCGCACGCGGCGGCGCAGGATCAGCTCGCTCAGGATCAAGCCCGCCTCGATCGTCTTGCCGAGGCCCACGTCGTCCGCGAGCAAGAGCGACACGCGCGGCATCGCCAGTGCCTTGAGGAGCGGGACGAGCTGAAAGTCCTCGACCTGGATGGCCCCGCGGAATGGGGAGACGAGCGGCAGTTTGTTCAGCGGTCCGCTGCCGTCCGGGGCGTGACGGCCGTCCAGCGTGTCGCACGGACGAGGGCGTCGAAATCGCGCGCCGGCATGGGGGCGGTGTTGGCGAGGTCCGGGAGCGCCGACGGCTCCAGCAGCTTTCCGCCTGGTTCGCGCTCCCAGATGAGCTGATCGTCCGGGGTGCCGTCGGTGTCGAGGTATTCGATGGTGACGAGATGCAGGCGACCTTCGGTCGGATGGTCGTATGGCTCGACGCCGCTCACCACGCCGCGGCGGTTGCGGACCGTGGCCAGCATGCCGATGCGGGGAAGGTCTGTGGCGGTGACGTGACTCATCTAGCTCGACGGCAAATGGCCATGGCCGGAGCGCATATTACCACCGTCGAGCTGGCATGCTGCCTGGACCAGGGTAAGGCCTACCGACGCGCGTGGCCCGGATCGCGTCGCGAGGGCCGGCTGAAGCCGGCCCCTACGAAGGAAGGACCACAAGGGCCGGCTGAAGC
>CAYHSN010000011.1:7752-17942 GCA_964359235.1 uncultured Vicinamibacterales bacterium
CGGCCCCTACGAAGGAAGGACCACAAGGGCCGGCTGAAGCCGGCCCCTACGAAGGAAGGACCACAAGGGCCGGCTGAAGCCGGCCCCTACGAAGGCCCGCGTGCGATCGTGGGGGCCGGCTTCAGCCGGCCCAAGTCGATCGAGGCGGCCGGCCCTACCGTGACGCCTCATACACCACCTTCCCGCCGACGATGGTGTACAACACCTTCGCCTTGAGGATCGCTGACGGATTCGTCTTCCCCGCCTCGACCAGGTTCGTGTCGAACACCGCGATGTCGGCGAGCTTGCCCGGCGTCAGGGTGCCCTTCGTGTGCTCTTCAAACGACGCCCACGCCGGTCCCTTCGTGTAGGCCTCGATCGCTTCTTCGATGGTCAGCCGCTGATCGGGGAACCACCCGGCCTTCGGCTCGCCGCTGAGCGTCTGCCGCGAGACCGCGGCGTAGAGGCCGTAGATCGGATTCAGGAAATACCGCGCCGCGTTGGTGCCCGGGCTGTCGCTGCCGAAGATGATCACCGCGCCGGCGTCCTTCAGCTTCCGGAACGCGTAGGCGCCCTTCGATCGCTCGGCGCCGATGCGCTCCTCCATCCACCGCATGTCGTCCGACACGTGGTACGGGTTCACTTCGGCGACCAGATGCAGCTTGCCGAACCGCGCGAAGTCGTCCGGGTGCACGACCTGCGCGTGAATGACCCGCCAGCGATGATCGCGGTCGGCCATCTTGTGCTTGAGCAGGATCTTCTCGTAGAGGTCGAGGATGATGCGAACGCCTTTGTCGCCGATCGCGTGGATGTGCGGCGGCAGCCCCGTGTCCACCGCCTGATCGACGAGCTTCTCCATGTTGCCCACACCGAAGTCGGTGTAGCGCTGCGTGGGCTTCATCATCATGGCCGCGCCCTCGGCGCCCTCCGGGAACATGATGTGACGCGGATAGCCCTTGTTGCCGGGGTCGTGGTTGTACGGCTCGAAGAACATTGCGCCGCTGCTGCCCATGATCCCGTCGACCCATGCCTTGTAGCCGACGAACTTCAGCCAGTCGTCGCCGAGCCCCTTCGTGATGCCGAGCGCCGCGACGTGCGGCACCTCCCACAACTGCGGCCGCAGCATGATGCGCGCGGTGAGCTCGCCGCGGCGGCGCAGTTCCTGATACGCCTGGAGCTGCGCCGCGCTCGTCAAGTCCTGCATCGTCGTCACGCCGCCTTCGCGCGCTTCCTGGAGCACCGCGCGCACCTGGACGAGACGCTGTTCGAACGGCATTGGCGGGATGACGCGGCGCACCAGATCGGCCGCGGCGCCCTTGAGCACGCCCGTGAGGCGGCCGGTCGCGTCCTTCACGATTTCCCCGCCAGGCGGCGGCTCGGTGCTCCCGGTGATGCCCGCCGCCTCGAGCGCTTTCCCGTTGGCGAAGAACGCGCTGCGATCGAAGCGGTTGACGAACACCGGATGGTCGGGCGTGATCGGATCGATGTACGCGCGATCGGGCATGAACGGTCCCGCCGCCTTCGCCGGCGCGGTCGCGCCGGCTTCGGCTGGCTTCGCCGCGGCTTCGGCGGGCTGGCCCGCCGACCCCGCCGCCCACTGCTCGTAGGCGCCCCAGTCACCGCGGGTGATCCAGCTGCCTTTCGGCAGGCGGCCGGCGGCGGCCCTGACGCGCTCGGCGAAGAGCTTCGCTTCGTGCACGTCCAGCAGGTTCACGCCCACGAGCAGCGATCCGGTGCTGTCGATGTGCACGTGCGCGTCGTTGAAGCCTGGCGACACGAACGCCCCGCCGAGGTCGAGCGTCCGGGTCGTCGGGCCCACGTGCTTCTGAATCTCCGCCGTCGTGCCAACGGCGAGGATTCGGTCCCCGGCGACGGCAATCGCCTCGGCCCAGGGCCGCTGGGCGTCCACCGTGTAGACCCGCCCGTTCACCAGCGCGAGATCGGCCGTCTGCGCGCCCGCGACCGACGAACTCATCAACAGCACGAAGACGACGAGCGCTCGCTTCATCGGAAACCCTCCTCGTCCCGCGGCCGGAGCCAACCAGACATCTTCTAGTAACGAAGCTTCGCCGTCCCGGGTCTCGGGCCTGTCCTCGACGGTTTGAGGCGAAGCTTCGTTACATCGTATGGTGCAGGATAGCCGCCGACGCCAGCGAAATCAACGAGTTACCGCGCCGCCACGCTTGACGCGTGGAATCGGGCCACGGTACGCTTGCACGAGTTCAGCCCATCTCGTGCACCATCGCCCCGGTGTTCCCGCAGGAGTCTCATGCAACGACAGATCGGCCCCACCTTCAGCGCGATGCTCCAGGAGTTCGAGGGCGCCGCGCATCTCATCGGCCTCGACAAAGGCATCTGGCAGATGCTCACACACCCGAAACGGCAGATCGCCGTGTCGTGCCCCGTGCTGATGGACAACGGCGAGATCGAAGTGTTCACCGGGTACCGCGTGCAGTACAACATCGCGCTCGGCCCGGGCAAGGGCGGGATTCGCTACCATCCGGACGTCACGCTCGACGAAGTCTCCGCGCTCGCGGCCTGGATGACCTGGAAGTGCGCCGTCGCCCACATCCCGTTCGGCGGCGCGAAGGGCGGCGTCGTGTGCGATCCGACGAAGATGTCGCGCCGCGAGCTCGAGGCGCTGACGCGGCGCTACTGCGCCGAGATCATCGACGCCATCGGCCCCGAGAAAGACATCCCCGCGCCCGACGTGAACACGAACGAGCAGATCATGGCGTGGTTCATGGACACCTACAGCATGCACGTCGGGACCACGACCACGGCGGTCGTCACCGGCAAGCCCGTCGAGCTCGGCGGATCGCTCGGCCGCCGGGAGGCCACCGGCCGCGGCGTGATGATCGTGACGCGCGAGTCGGCCAAACACCTCGGCCTCTCGATTCAGGGTGCCACCGTCGCCGTGCAGGGCTTCGGCAACGTCGGATCCGTTTCGGCGCTGCTGCTCGAGCAGATCGGCGCGACGATCGTCGCGGTGACCGACTGGAAGGGCGGCGTCTACAACGCGAAGGGCCTCAGCGTCGACGCGATGCTGGACTACGCAAAGCAGCACAAGACGATCGACGGCTACCCGGGCGGCGAGCCGATCGACAATGCGCGGCTCTTCACGCTCGATGTCGACGTGCTGATTCCCGCGGCGCTCGAGAATCAGATCACGATCGAAAACGCGTCGGCGATCCGGGCGAAGATCCTCGTCGAGGGCGCCAACGGCCCCACGACGCCCGACGCGCACCGCCACCTGCACGACCGCGGCGTGTTCGTCGTGCCCGACATTCTCGCCAACTCGGGCGGCGTGACGTGCAGCTACTTCGAGTGGGTGCAGGATCGCTACGGCTACTTCTGGACCGAAGCCGAGGTCAACCAGCGTCTCGAGCAGAAGATCATCGAGGCGTTCGACGACGTCCTGCAGACATCACTCAAATACCGGGTCGACCTGCGCACGGCCGCCTACATCGTCGCCATCGATCGGGTGGCGACGGTGACGCGCATGCGCGGCATGTACGCCTGACAGTTGCCACATGTGATGACTGATCACTGAACTGAGAACTGAGACTCTGTGAAGGAATCGTACCGATCGTAGGGTCCGGCTTCAGCCGGACCAGACAGGGCCGCCTGAAGGCGGCCCCTACACCGATTTCTTCACAAGCTCTGGACTGAGAACTGATAACTGACAACTTGGGGAGTTGCCTCCTGACTGCCGCGGTCTCGGCAGTCGTCATCTCCATCTCCCGCATCTTGTTCACGCCGCGGCGCCCAGGCGCCGGCATGTGTTTTGCGTGTAAGATTTGATGGATCGGGCCGTCGGGGCGCCTATCGCAGGGAGTGGCCGTGGCATCCAAACCTTTCAACTCGTTTGAAATGGCCCAGGCGCAGTTCGACAAAGTCGCCGACATCCTCAGTCTCGATCGGGCGACGCGCGATCTGCTACGCGTGCCGATGCGTGAGTTTCAGTTCAGCGTCCCCGTCCGCATGGACGATGGGACCGTGAAGGTCTTCCGCGGGTTCCGGGTCCAGCACAACGACGCGCGCGGCCCGAGCAAGGGCGGCATTCGCTTCCACCCGCAGGAGACGGCCGACACGGTGCGCGCCCTCGCCATGTGGATGACGTGGAAGTGCGCTGTCGTCGATATTCCGCTCGGCGGTGGCAAGGGCGGCGTCGTCTGCGATCCCCACAACCTGAGCATGCGCGAGCAGGAAGGCATCTGCCGCGGCTGGGTGCGCCAGATGGCGAAGAACGTCGGCGCCGAGAGCGACGTGCCGGCGCCCGACGTCATGACCACGCCGCAGCACATGGTGTGGATGATGGACGAGCTCGAGGTGATTCACGGGCGGAAGGAGCCCGGGTCCATCACGGGCAAGCCCGTCGGGATGGGCGGCTCGCTCGGCCGCACCGAAGCGACCGGCTACGGCCTCGTGTTCACGCTCCGCGAGGCGCTGCGGGACATGGGCATCGACGCGTCGGCCACCATGGCGAGCGTGCAGGGCTTCGGCAACGTCGCGCAGTACGCCATTCAGCTCTACCGGCGGCTTGGCGGCACCGTGATCGCCGTCGCGTGCTGGGACCAGGAGGATCAGATCGCGTACACCTTCCGGCGCGCGTCGGGCGTCGATCTGGATGAGCTCCTCGGCATCACCGACCGCTTCGGCGGCATCGACAAGAAGAAGGCCGAGAAGCTCGGATACGAACGGCTGCCTGGCGACGCGTGGATCGAACAGGAAGTCGACATCCTGATTCCGTCGGCGCTCGAGAACCAGATTCGCGCCGACAACGCGCCGAAGTTGCACCAGCGCGTGCGCATCATCGCCGAGGGCGCCAACGGCCCGACGACACCCGAGGCCGACCGGATCATCCAGGAGCGCGGCATCTTCGTGATTCCCGACTTCCTCGCCAATGCCGGCGGGGTCACGTGCAGCTACTTCGAGCAGGTCCAGAGCAACTCGAACTACTACTGGGAGAAGGACGAGGTGCTCGCGAAGCTGGACCTCAAGATGACCTCGGCGTTTGCCGCCGTGAGCGACCTGGCGAAGCGGCAGAAGCTGTTCATGCGCGACGCGGCCTACGTGATCGCCGTGAGCCGCGTGGCCGAAGCCTGCCGCGACCGCGGCTGGGTGTAGGGCGTTCCGAATGAAGAATGCAGAATTGAGAATTGAGAATTGAGAATGGAGGATGGAGAATGGTCCTTCATTCTGCGTTCGGAACGGTGAAGCGCAACCTCGCAGCCCGCCCGGACGTCCCGCGGTTCGACCGCCACTTCTTCGACGGCCGCGAGCGTGTCACGGCGATCGGCTCGGGCGCCTGCGGCGGCAAGGCCGCCGGCCTGCTCTTCATGCGCGACGTGCTCGCCCGAGCGTTCGAGGCGAGCCGCTTCCCCACCGTCGACATCTCGATCCCGACCCTCACGGTCATCACGACCGAGCTGTTCGATCGCTTCATGACGGAGAACCGCCTGTACGACCTCGTGCGATCGGACGCCTCCGACGAGCGGATCGCCCTGGCGTTTCAGCAGGCCGATCTGCCGGTGGAGCTTCCGGGCGATCTCCGCGCGCTCATCACACAGGTCCATACGCCGCTTGCGATCCGATCGTCGAGCCTGCTCGAAGACGCGCTGTCCCGGCCGTTTGCGGGGGTCTACGCGACCAAGATGATCCCCAACAACCAGCCGGACGCCGACACGCGGTTCCGCAAGCTGGCCGAGGCCGTCAAGTTCGTCTACGCCTCAACGTTCTTCCGCGACGCCAAGCGCTACGTGCAGGCCACCGAGCGCACGATCGACGACGAGAAGATGGCCGTGATCGTCCAGGAGGTGGTCGGCCGCCGGCACCGCGATCGCTTCTATCCGGATGTCGCGGGCGTCGGGCGCTCGTACAGCTTCTACCGCACCGGAGCGGCGCGGCCCGAAGACGGCGTCATCACGCTCGCGCTCGGCCTGGGCCGGACGATCGTGGACGACGGGTTGGGCTGGAACTATTCGCCCGCGTACCCGACGGTCGCCCCTCCTTACGGGTCGATCGGCCAGCTCCTCGATCAGACGCAGAACGAGTTCTGGGCGGTGAACATGGGCAAGCCGCCCGCCTACGACCCGATCAACGAGATCGAGTATCTGATGCGCTGCTCGATCGCGGACGCCGAAGGTGACGGGACCTTGCGGTTCGTGGCGTCCACGTTCGATCCGGATGGCGATCGGCTGACCCCCGGTCTGTCAGCGCGCGGCCCGCGCGCGCTCACCTTCGCGCCCATCCTTCAGCTCGACGAGTGGCCGCTCAACGACGTGGTGCGCCACCTGCTCCAGATCTCCGAGCGGGCGCTCGAGGCCGTCGTCGAAATCGAGTTCGCCGTGACGTTCGACGGCGGCCGCGCACGGCTGGGTTTCCTGCAGGTGCGACCGATGGTCGTGTCCGATCAGGTCGTCGACATCGGCGACGACGACATGCGGAGCGTCGAAGTCCTCGTCGCGTCCGACCGGGTCATGGGCAACGGTCTGATCAATACGATTCGCGATGTCGTGTACGTGAAGCCGGATCGCTTCGAGGCGCGCCACACGGCGGCGATCGCCGATGCGCTGGGCGCGTTCAACCTGACGCTCATGGACGAAGGCCGTCCGTACTTGCTCATCGGCCTCGGCCGCTGGGGCAGCGCCGACCCGTGGCTCGGCATTCCGGTCGGCTGGGGACAGATCGCCGGCGCGCGCGCGCTCGTGGAGGCCTCGCTTCCGGCGATGAACGTCGAGCTGAGCCAGGGATCGCACTTCTTCCACAACATCTCGAGCTTCGAGGTGAGCTACTTCTCCGTGCGCCACGACGCGGGCGGCCGCATCGCGTGGGACTGGCTGGACCGGCAACCGATCGTGACCGACACCGAGTTCGTGCGCCACGTCAGGCTGGCGCGCCCGCTCGTGGTCAAGGTTGACGGACGCACCGGGCGCGGTGTCATCCTGACAGGCGAGGAAGGGCGAACGCGCGGAGCGGCGCGGGGCGATGGGGCCCCGCGAGCGACGCGCCTGGCGGGGTGCAGGGGACCCCGCCAATAGAGAGATGACTCCGCAGGACGGCCCGATCGACAAGATCCTGGAGGCGCTGCGCGAGCGCGCCAAGGAACTGAACTGCCTCTACAACGTCCACGAGGTCGTCAACCGGCCGAACGCGTCGGTCGACGACGTGTGCCGCGGCCTGCTGGAGGTGATCCCGCGCGGCTGGCAGTATCCGGCCGACTGCTGGGCCTGCATCACCCTGGAGGGCGCCGTGTACCAGCCGGCGCAGGTCACGGCGACGTCGTGGGTGCAGCGCGCCCGCGTCATCGTCCAGGGCGAGGTCGTGGGCTCGGTCGAGGTGTTCTACACGCGGCAGATGCCGCGCGCCGACGAGGGCCCGTTCCTCAAGGAGGAGCGGCGCCTCATCGACACGATCGCGGAATGGCTCGCGCACTTCGCGATGCAGCGGCGACTGCAGGCGACGCTCAGGAGTTGGGCGGCGGCAAACGAAACGCTGGAGCCGCACACGCGCCGCGAGTGGTGGGTGATCATCGAGTTCCTGCGCAAGACCGATCATCAACTGCTCACGCGAATCGGCCGCCGCATGGTCAACCACCTCTGCTGGAACGGCATCGAGGAGGCCCAGAAGCTGCTGCAGCGCTCGGCCTCCGACCTGCGCGATCCGGAAGGCGCGTGGCTGCAGGACAACCGCCCGATCGAGAAGAAGGGCCTCGATCACCTGCTGAGCATCACGGACGACGCGTTTCACATCGCCGCCGCGTACTTGAGCGAGAAGGAAATCGTCTCGTGCATCGAGCAGTGGATCAAGGACGACAAGTCGTCCTTCCTCATTGAAACCGTCGAGAACCAGGGCACGTCGCTCACCGACATCTCCGAGGCGCTCGAGCGGTATCAGCAATTCGCCGTGCAGGACCGCGAGCTGTCACGGCCGATCCAGGTCGGCCTGCGCGTCTCGCTGACGCGCCGGCTGCTCACCGACAGCCTCGACTTCATCAACATCGCGCGGAGCTACCTCGAGGTGGAAGACTTCCACGAGGTCCTCCACCGCGTGATCGCGCCGACGGCGAGCCACGGCAAGCTCGGCGGCAAGAGCGCCGGCCTGCTGCTGGCGGCGCAGATCGTGCGGAAGACACAGGAGTACGCCGACACGCTCGGTGAGATCAAGGTCCCGAAGACCTGGTACATCACGTCCGACGGGCTGATCCAGTTCGTCGCCTACAACCACCTCGAGGACGTCTACAACCGCAAGTACCTCGAGGTGGATCAGATCCGCCGCGAGTACCCGCACATCGTCCAGGTCTTCAAGCACTCGCACTTCCCGCCCGAACTGCTCACGGGCCTCTCGGCTGCGCTCGACGACCTGCACGCCGGCCCGCTCATCGTCCGCAGCTCGAGCCTGCTCGAAGACCGCATGGGCTCGGCCTTCTCGGGCAAGTACAAGAGCCTGTTCCTCGCCAACCAGGGCACGAAAGCGGAGCGGCTGGCGGCGCTGACCGACGCGATCGCCGAGGTCTACGCGTCGGTGTTCAGCCCGGACCCGATCGAATACCGCGCGGCACGCGGCCTGCTCGACCTCCACGAAGAAATGGGGATCATGATCCAGGAGGTCGTGGGCACGCGCGTCGGGCGCTACTTCCTGCCCGCGTACGCGGGCGTCGCCTTCAGCAACAACGAGTTCCGCTGGTCGGCGCGCATCAAGCGCGACGACGGCTTGGTGCGGCTGGTGCCGGGGCTCGGGACGCGCGCCGTCGATCGCGTGCCGGACGACTATCCGGTCCTCATCGCGCCGGGTCAGGCGGGCCTGCGCGTGAACATCACGACCGACGAGATCGAGCGGTACTCGCCTCGAAAGGTCGACCTCATCAACCTCGACACACGGCGATTCGAGACGGTCGAGTTCACCGAGCTCGCGCGCGAGTACGGCCACGAGGTGCCGGCGCTTCAGCAGATGGTGTCCATCGCCGGCGACGACGGCACGCTGCGACCGCTGGGGATCAAGTGGAACCCGGAGAAGGATCGGACGATCGTGACCTTCGAAGGGCTCGTCGCGAACACGACGTTCGTTCCGCGCATGCGCGCCCTGCTGCGTTTGCTTCGCGATCGAATCGGCGGCCCGGTCGACATCGAGTTCGCGTGCGACGGCAAAGACTTCTACCTGCTGCAGTGCCGGCCGCAAAGCTTCGCCGAGGACGAGACGCCGGTGTCCATCCCGCGCGACCTGCCGGCCGATCGCGTCGTGTTCTCCGCGCGGCGCTTCGTCTCGAACGGCCGGGTGCCGGACATCACGCACCTCGTGTACGTCGATCCGGAGCGCTACGCGGATCTCGGCAGCCTGAACGACCTGCGCGATATCGGCCGGGCCATCGGCCGGTTGAACAAGCTGCTGCCCAAGCGCCAGTTCATCCTGATGGGGCCCGGCCGCTGGGGCAGCCGCGGCGACATCAAGCTGGGCGTCAGCGTCACCTACTCGGACATCAGCAACACGGCGATGCTCATCGAGATCGCCACGCGCCACGGCCAGTACGTGCCGGACCTTTCCTTCGGCACGCACTTCTTCCAGGACCTCGTCGAGTCGGCGATTCGCTACCTGCCGCTCTTCCCTGACGACGACAGCCGCCTGAACATGCCGTTCCTGCGGTCCGCGCCGAACATCCTCGGCGACATCCTGGCCGAGTACCGGCACCTGGCCGACGTGCTACACGTCATCGACGTGCCGCGCACGTCAGGCGGTCTCGTCCTGCGGGTCCTGATGAACGCGGATCTGGACGAAGCGGTCGCCCTCCTGGCGGCGCCGTCGGCCGAGAAAGGCGTCGGGAGCAGGCGCTTGGAAGAGCCGGTGCCCGAAGACCACTGGCGCTGGCGGCTGCGCATGGCCGAGCGCATCGCCGGGGAGGCCGACCCGCAGCGATTCGGCATCCGCGGGATGTACGTCTTCGGCAGCACGAAGAACGCCACCGCGGGCCCCCAGAGCGACATCGACCTCATCGTGCACGTCGACGCATCGCTGGACGAGCGTCACGCGCTGGAGTTGTGGCTCGAAGGCTGGAGCCGGTGCCTCTCGGAGATGAACTACCTGAGGACCGGGTACAAGACCGAGGGCCTCCTGGACGTGCACTACGTGACGGACGAGGACATCGCGAAGCGCACGAGCTACGCGGCCAAGATCGGCGCCATCACCGACGCCGCGCGATCGCTGGCGCTCGGAAC
>CAYHSN010000012.1:0-4679 GCA_964359235.1 uncultured Vicinamibacterales bacterium
TAGAGCCGTAAACGTTAGCATGTCAGTCACTTAGTGGCAAGCTGGACCGGCCGGCCGCCGCGTCACCTCGGCCGCCGCCGCTTCAGGCGCCACGGCAGGCGCAGGGCCTCGAAGACGATCGCCCAGGACATCTTCGACTGCCCCTGGCGGCGTTCAACGAACACGATCGGCACCTCGGCGATGCGGAAGCCCAGCCGGGCGGCCTCCCACGCCATCTCGATCTGAAACCCGTAGCCGTCGGATTCGATGCGTTGAAGCGGAAGACGCGCGAGCGCGTCGCGGCGCCAGCACCTGAACCCGGCCGTCGAATCTCGCACCGCGAGCCCCGTCGTCGCGCGGATGTACCAGTTGGCGGCGTGGCTGAGCGCGACCCGGTGGAGCGGCCAGTTCACCACGCGGCCGCCCTTGACGTAGCGCGATCCAATCACCAGGTCGTGCTCGCGCGCGGCCTCGGCGAGCGCTGGCAAATGACCGGGATCGTGCGAGAAATCGGCGTCCATCTGGCAGACGAGATCGACCGGTTCGGCGATCGCCCGTGTGAAGCCGTCCACGTACGATCGTCCCAGTCCGCGAGGACCCGTGCGGTGCAGCACTGACAGCCGCCCGCCCCACGAGGCCGCCAGCTCCTCAGCCAGGTCGCCCGTGCCGTCCGGCGATCCATCGTCCACGATGAGCATCCGGTAGTTCGCCTGTTTCAGCACGGCGGGTACGAACGTCGGCAGGTTGTCGCGCTCGTTGTAGGTCGGGACGACGACGAGGACGCGGGGATCGGCGGTCACGAGGGGCAGGGCGATCAGCTTCCGGCGCGCATCGTATCACGTGGCGAAACGGAAGTTGATGACGTCGCCGTCCAGCACGAGGTAGTCCTTGCCCTCGAGCCGAAGCTCGCCGTGATCCCTGCAGCCCTGGAGCGATCCACGAGCGACGAGCGCGTCGTAGCGCACGACCTCCGCGCGGATGAAGCCGCGCGCCATGTCCGTGTGGACCTCGCCGGCCGCCGTCTGCGCCGGCGTGCCGCGCGGAATCGACCACGCGCGGCACTCGTCTTCGCCGACCGTGAAGAACGAGATATAGCCGAGCAACTCGTAGCTGGCGCGGATGATGCGATCGAGCCCCGATTCGCGCAGCCCCAGATCGGCCAGAAACGCGGTCGCGTCGGCCGGCTCGAGCTGGGCGATCTCGAGCTCGATCTTGCCGCACACAGCCACGGCGCCCGCCCTCGCGGTTTCGAGGAACGGCCCGAGGCCCGTGACGTGTGCGGCGCCGTCCGCGTGCGCGACATCGCCCTCGCCCAGGTTGATCACGAGGAGCAGGGGCTTGGCCGACAGGAACTGAAAGCCGCGCAGGCGCTTTGCGTCCTCGCCCGTGAGGCCGAGCGTGCGAAGCGGACGGCCTTCTTCGAGCGCCGCGCGGCAGCCCACGAGCACGTCCTGCTCGCGGCGGAGCTCGGGACTCGGCGTCTTCTTGAGGTCGCGCTCCAGGCGCTCGAGTCGCCGCTCGACGACCCCGAGGTCCGCGAGCATCAGTTCCTCCTCCATGGCCTGCGCGTCGCGCGCGGGGTCGACCGATCCGGCCGGGTGCGGAACGCTCACGTCTCCGAACGCGCGGACGACATGGAGCAACGCGTCGGCGTTGCGGAACGGCGCGACGTCGAGCAACGCCTTCGCGTCGCCCCGGCCCGGACCCGCGAGATCGGCGAACTCCACGGTGGCCGGCACGCGCTTGCGCCGATTGAAGATCGCGGTCAGACGGTCGAGCCGTTCATCGGGCACGCGCGAGATGCCGACGTTGGCGTCCGCCTTCCCGTGCGCCGCGCGCGCGGCGTCGCGGACACTCGTCATGAGCTGGAACAGGGTGGTCTTGCCGGTCGCGGGGAATCCGATGAGGCCGGCACGCAGCATGGAAGGTCAGTCCCGGAGGCCGGATCTGCGCATGCTAACACGCCCTCGCACCGGATCGGCACCTTTCGCCAGGATTTTCGCTAGGCGAAAGTTCAGCGTAAGTTCAATTTTGACATGATTTTGCGGTTGACAATGAGTGGGCAGGTTCTCTACTATCGCGGTGGATTTTTGTGGACCAAAGTGGAGCGTCAAACGTGCTCCGAGGCAACTTCACCGCGACCATCGATGACAAAGGCCGACTCAAGATCCCGTCAGCGTTTCGCGGGCTCATCGAGAAAGAGCACGGGCCGCACCTCTTGGTGACGAGCGTGACGGGCGAGTCGGCCCGCATCTACCCGATGCCGGTGTGGGTCGGCATCGAGACGAAGCTCGGGCGCATGCCCTCGTCGCATCCGGTCCGCAAGCGCTTCTTCGACCGCGTCAGCTACTTCGGCCAGCCCGCCGAGTTTGACGCGCAGGGCCGCGTGCTGATTCACCCGCGGCTGCGCGCGGCGGCCGGCATGGCGGGCGAAGTCGACGTACTCGGACAGTACGACTTCCTGGAAGTGTGGAACCACGATCGGTTCCTCGCCAAGCTGCAGCGCGAGCCGTTCACCGACGACGACGCGCGCACGCTGGCGGAATTCGGGATCTGAGCCGATGGTGGCGCACGAACCGGTCATGGTGACCGAAGTCGTGGACTTCCTGAGGCCACAACGCGGCGGGGTGTTCCTCGACTGCACCGTGGGACTCGGCGGGCACGCGCGGGCCTTGCTCGAGGCCGGCGCCACGCGCGTGGTCGGGGTCGATCGTGATCGTGACGCGTTGGCGTTGGCGAAGGCGGCGCTCGCGCCGTGGAGCGCGCGCGTGGATCTGGCGCACGCCGACTACCGGGACGTCGCGCGCGTGCTCGACACGCGCGGGATCGCCGCCGTGGACGGCGCGCTCGCCGATCTGGGCGTTTCGTCGCTGCAGCTCGATGGCGAGGGCCGCGGTTTCAGCTTTCGCCGCGACGAGCCGCTCGACATGCGGATGGATCGCTCGGCCGGACCGACGGCGGCCGAGCTCGTCGCCATCGCGCCGGAGACCGAACTGGCTGACGTCATCTTCCGGCACGGCGAGGAGCGGCACTCGCGGCGCATCGCGCGCGCCATCGTCGACGCGCGGCGCCGCACGCCGATCGTGACGACGGGCGCGCTGGCGGCGATCGTGCGGCGCGCGGTGCCGTCACGAGGCTACCAGCGAATCGACCCGGCGACGCGCACGTTCCAGGCGCTGCGCATCTGGGTCAACCGGGAGCTCGAGGGTCTCGATCGGTTTTTGCAGGAGATCGTCGGCCGGTTGAGGGCGGGCGCCCGGCTGGTCGTCATCGCGTTTCACTCGCTGGAGGATCGCATCGTGAAGCGGACGTTCCGGGCGCTCGAGCGCTCCGCGGACGCGGTCGTGCGGGTGCTGACGAAGCGTCCGCTGGTGCCGCGTGACGAGGAGATCGCCACGAATCCGCGCGCGCGCAGCGCGAAGCTGCGCGCCGCCGAGAGGCTGGCATGAACACCGTGGACTTCGAGTACGCGATCAAGCAAGACATTCGCAACAACCCCATCGTACGCGAGGTCGATGAGGCGCAGAAGCGGGAGCTGTGGCGATCGGTGGCGATCGGCGTGTTCCTGGTGGCGGTGCTGCTCTTCTCGGCGTGGCAGCACTTCGAGCTGCTGAGACACGGCTACCAGATCGAGCGCATGCAGCGCGAGCGGGCCGCCGAGGAGGAAGTCAACCGCCACCTGCGCCTCGAGATCGAGACCCTGCGGGAGCCGGCGCGCATCGAGAAGATTGCCAAGGAAACGCTGCGGCTCGTCGAGCCGTCGGCCGACGAGGCCATCGTCATCGAACGGGTCGCGCCGGCCGCGCCGCCGGACTCGTCCGTCGTGGCGTCACGGTAGGGAGGGCGCGGTGCCGGAGGAGAGGCTGGGAAACCGCTCGCGATGGGGATTCGGACGGCGTCACGCTGCCGCGGACGATGCGCGCGGTCCGCACGCCGATCCGTTTCCCGCGCGATGGCGCAGGACCGTGCGACGGCGGGTGATCGTCGCGGCGGTCCTCTTCGGCCTCTGGACGGCCGGCATCCAGGCGCGCCTCGTCTACCTCCAGGTCGTCCAGCACGCGGACCTCGTGGCGCGCGCCGTGCGGCAGCAGAACCGGACGATCAAGGCGCCCGCCAAACGTGGCGAGCTTCTCGATCGGCAGGGCCGCGTGCTCGCCTACAGCGTCGACGCCGAGACGATTTACGCGGTCCCGACTGAAATCACCGACCCGGACCGTGTCGCCGCCGCGCTCTGCGGCGCGCTCGGCGACTGCTCGCCTGGCGATCGGCACGCGCTCGTCGAGCGCCTGAGCGGGCAGAAAGCGTTCGTGTACGTGCGGCGCCAGGTGCCGCCCGACGTGGCGCACCGCGTTGCTGCGCTCGGCCTTGCCGGCGTCGGGTTCCTCAAGGAGAGCCGTCGCTACTACCCGAAGAAGGATCTGGCGGCGCACCTGCTCGGCTACGTTGGCGTCGACAATGTCGGGCTGGGTGGCATCGAAGCGACGTACGACAAGGACATTCGCGGCCGCGACGGGCAAGTCCTCATCCAGGTCGACGCGCGGCGCCACGCGCTGTTCAGCCGCGTCGATCGTCCGCCGACCGCGGGCGCCGACGTCGAGCTGACCATCGACCAGTACATCCAGTACATCGCCGAACGCGAGTTGCGCCCCCCCGGGGAGGGAAACCCCCCCGCCCCCGGCCCAAGACGGCGGATTGGCCCC
>CAYHSN010000012.1:4689-17392 GCA_964359235.1 uncultured Vicinamibacterales bacterium
GCCGCGCGGGGGGGTGCAACCCCGGGCGGCCGGCGGCACAGTCGTCGTTATGGATCCGCGGACCGGACGAATTCTGGCTATGGCGAACTGGCCGACGTTCAATCCGAACGTCTTCCAGCGCGCGCCGCAGGACGCGCGCCGCAATCGCGCGATCCAGGACCTCTACGAGCCGGGCTCGACCTTCAAGGTGGTGACGGCATCGGCCGCACTCGAAGAGCGCGTGATTCGTCCGGACGATCCGATCGACGTGAGCGCCGGCCTGATCCGTTTTGGGTCGCGCCAGATCGAGGACGTGCATCGCTACGGCGTGCTGTCGTTCGCCGACGTCATCGTCAAGTCGAGCAACGTCGGTGCGATCAAGGTGGGGTTGCGGCTCGGCGCCGAGCGTCTCGGCCGCTACGCGCGCCGGTTCGGGTTCGGCCAGCCCCAGTCGCCCGATTTCCGTGGCGAAAACCCGGGGATCGTGTGGCAACCAACCGAGCTCACCGCCAGCGCGCTGGCCTCGATGTCGATGGGCTACCAGGTCGGCGTGACGGCGCTGCAGATGGCGACGGCCGTGAGCGCCGTGGCCAACGGCGGCGAGCTCATCGAACCGCGCGTCGTCCGCGCCGTCATCCGCGACGGTCAACGCGTGGAGGCGCCGACACGCGTCGTCCGGCGTGCGATCAGCGAAGACACGGCCGCCATGCTGACGACCATCATGGAAGACGTGGTCGAGCGCGGCACCGCCGAAACCGCGCGGATTCCCGGGTATCACGTCGCGGGCAAGACCGGGACGGCGTCGAAGCTCGTCGATGGGCGCTACTCGCAGACGGAGTACAACGCGTCGTTTGTCGGCTTCGTGCCGTCGCGTCGGCCGGCGCTGACGATCGTCGTCGTGATCGATTCGCCGCACGCGAAGGGGTACTACGGCGGCGTGGTCGCGGCGCCGGTATTCGCCCGCATCGCCGAAGCCTCGCTGCGGCATCTGGGCGTCGGGCCGACGGTCAATCCGGTCCCGCCGGTGCTCGTCGCGCGCCGCGCGGCGACGTCTGAGGTCGTGCTGGTGCCGCGGCCGGCCGTCGCGCCAACGTCGGCGCCGCCAGTGGTCCTGGCGCAGGCGTCACGGGGGCTCATGCCCGACCTGCGCGGGCTCAGCGCGCGCGAGGCGCTGCGCGTCGTGACCGAAGTCGGCCTGGCCGCGCGCGTGGTGGGCGACGGCGTCGTGGTGGACCAGGCGCCGGCGGCCGGCACGCCGCTCGAGCGCGGCGGCGCGGCCGTACTGCGGCTCGGACGGCGTCCGCTCGCCGGCGGGGTGGACCCGTGACGCTCGGCGCGCTCGTTCGCGAACTCACCGGGCGGGTCGCCGACGTGACCTCGCTCGGCCACGCCGCGCTCGAGCGCGTCGTGACGGGCGTCGCGTACGACTCGCGTCGGGTCGAGCCCGGTGCGGTCTTCGTCGCGTTGCGGGGCCTTCGTCAGGATGGCGTGGTGTTCGCCGAGCAGGCGATGGCGCGCGGCGCGGCGGCCATTGTCGCCGAGACACCGGCGCCGCGCGGCGCGGCCCTGCCGTGGATCGCCGTGCGGGACGCGCGGCTTGCGATCGCCGAACTCGCCGCCGCGTTCCACCGCCATCCGAGCGAGGCGCTTGCGGTCGTCGGCATCACCGGCACGAATGGCAAGACCACGACCTCGTACCTGCTGAGCGCCATCTTCGACCGGGCGGGCATGCCGTGCGGGCGCATCGGCACGGTGAGCTACCGCGTCCGCGGCGAAGAACATGACGCGCCGCACACGACACCTGAAGCGCCCGACGTGCAGGCGCTCCTGCGCGCGATGGTCGACGAAGGATGCGGCGCGTGCGTGATGGAAGTGTCGTCGCACGCGCTCGCGCTGAGGCGCGCGGACGCGATTCGGTTCGCGGCAGGCGTGTTCACGAACCTGACCCGTGACCATCTGGATTTTCACGGCGGGATGGAAGCGTATTTCGAGGCCAAGCGCCGGCTGTTCGAGCTTCTGCCCGAGCGCGCGATCGGCGTTCTCAACCTCGACGACCCCCACGGCGCGCGGCTCGTCGAGATCGCGCCACGCCCGGTGACCTACGCGATCGATCGACCCGCCGATATCACGCCCGGCCCGTTCGCGCTCTCGTTCGACGGCCTGCGCTTCGATCTGCGGACGCCGCGCGGCCAGCTCCACGTCTCGTCACGGCTCGTCGGGCGGCCCAACGTCTATAACATCCTCGCCGCCGCCTCGACGGCCATGGCGTTCGACCTGCCGTTCAGCGCGATCGAACAGGGCCTCGCCGATCTCGAGCACGTGCCCGGGCGGTTTCAGGTCGTGTCGTCGCCGGCCGACGACGTCAAGGTCGTGGTCGACTACGCGCACACCGACGATGCGCTGAAGAACCTGCTCGAGACCGCGCGCCCGCTCGCCTCCGGGCGGGTGATCACCGTGTTCGGCTGTGGCGGCGACCGCGACAGGACCAAGCGTCCGCTGATGGGCGCGGTGGCGGCGAGGCTGAGCGACATCGTGGTGGTCACGTCCGACAATCCGCGCAGCGAGGACCCGGCGCGGATCATCGAGGACATCAAACGCGGCTTGCCTGCCCTGGTGGAGCGGCCGTCGGGAAAGACCGGCGCACCCGGCGGCGGGCGCGGCCCGGAGTGCCTGACGATCCCCGATCGCCGGGAGGCGATCAAGCGCGCGGTTCGTGAGGCGAAAGCGGGCGATCTCGTGCTCGTCGCGGGCAAAGGCCACGAACGATATCAGGTGATCGGCGATCGCGTGCTGCCGTTCGACGACGTCGAGGTGGCGCGCGCCGCGCTGGGCCGCCGTCGGGCGAACTCGGCGGTGTCGTAAAGCGCGGGAGCGGCGCGGGGCGGCAGCCTTGGGCCGACGCGAGGCGCGAAGCCGCCTTCGCGCAGCTTCGGCGAGCCTGGCCGAAGCTTAAAGAGCGGAGGCCGGGCGCAGAGCGTCAGCTCGTGGGGGTGGGGCCCCACGAGCATAGAAGAAAGCACCCCCGCCCCCCGACAGGCTCGGGGCGTTCCGTGTTTGTCGTCCCTCGACGAACTCGGGACGGCCTGAGCGTGTCGAAGGCCGAACGGCGCGAGCGAACGCGCCTGGCGGGGTGCAGGCGCCTTCGCAAGGCTCCGGCGGCCCTGGACGAAGCTCGACAGAGCGGAGTCTTGGGGGACCCCGCCGTGTGAGGTGACGTGGTTGCTGATCACCGGTGAGGTGATGGCGGCGGCGACCGGCGGTCGCCTGATGTCGGGCGATCCCGGCCGTCCGGTGACGGGGTTCTCGATCGACTCGCGCACGCTGGCGTCCGGTGACCTGTTCTTTGCGATCAAGGGCGAGCGCTTCGACGGGCACGACTTCGTTGACGCGGCGCTGGCGAAGGGGGCGGCCGGCATCGTCGTCAGTGCCGACGTGAAGGCGCGTGCGGCCGTCGATCGCGGCGTCGTCGCGCTGTTGGTGACGGACACGATTGGGGCGCTCCAGGCGCTGGCGCGCTACGTGCGTCGCCACGCTGGCGCCCGCGTGGTGGCGATCACGGGTAGCGCGGGCAAGACGACGACGAAGGAGATCGCGGCGGAGTTCCTCTCGGTGCGCTACCGGGTGTTCCGCAACCAGGGGAACCTGAACAACCACATCGGCCTGCCGCTCTCGCTGCTCGAGTTGCGGCACGAGCCCGAGGCGGCCGTGGTGGAACTGGGCATGAGTCACGCCGGGGAAATCAGCGCGCTCGTGGGGGTCGCGGAGCCCGACGTGCGCGTGTGGACCAACGTCGGCGATGCGCATCTGGGGTTCTTCGCGTCGGCTGACGACCTCGCGCGAGCGAAGGCGGAGATCCTCGAGCGCGCGGACGCCTCGACCGTGCTCGTCGCCAACGCGGACGACCGGCGCGTGATGGCGCACGCCCGCCGGTTCGCGGGGCGTCTGGTGACATTCGGGCTCGGCGGCGGCGACGTGCGCGCCGACGAGATCGAAGACCAGGGGCTCGACGGCACACGCGCGCGCGTCCGGACGCCGGCGGGCGAAGCGGCGATCGCGACGCCGCTCGCCGGTCCGGGCCATCTCGCCAACGTGCTCGCCGCGGCGGCGGTCGCGCTCGAGTTCGACGTGCCGCTCCCGGCGGTCGTCGAGCGCGCGGCGCGCCTGCGGCCGGCCCCGCACCGCGGGGAAGTGTTGCGTCTGGCGGGCGGCGTCAGCGTCGTCGACGACTCGTACAACGCGAGCCCGTCGGCGCTGGCGACCGTCCTGAAGCTGGTGGAGCGCGCGCGCGGGAGCGCCCGCAAGATGGCCTTTCTCGGCGAGATGCTGGAGCTCGGTGAGCACGCGCTGGCATTGCACGAGGCGAGCGGCGCGTCGGCCGCGTCGGCCGGACTGTCGCTGCTCGTGGCCATCGGCGGTGCGCCCGCGCGCGCGCTCGCCAATGCCGCCGTTGCCGGGGGCATGGACGCGGCTTCCGTACGGCATGTCGCGACGAGCGCCGAGGCGGCGGATTTGGTGCCCTCGCTCGTGCGGCCCGGCGATCTGGTGCTCGTCAAGGGATCCCGCGGGATCGCCACCGAGCGGGTGGTCGCGCGGCTCATGGAGGAGTTCGGCTGATGCTCTACCTCCTCCTGTCCCCGTTCCACGGTGCGGTCGGCGGTCATGTGTCGGTGCTGAACGTCACGCGCTACATCACGTTCCGCACCGCCGTGGCGAGTTTGACCGCGTTCGCGATCAGCCTGCTGGTCGGCCCGTGGCTCATCCGCCGCCTGCGCGAGTTCCAGATCGGACAGGTCGTGCGTCACGACGGCCCGACCACGCACCGTCCGAAGGCCGGGACGCCGACGATGGGCGGGCTGCTCATCCTGACGGCGGCGATCGTGCCGACGCTGCTGTGGGCCGATCTGACGAACGCTTACGTGTGGATCGCCGTGCTGGCGACGGTGGCCTTCGGTGCGGTCGGCTTCGCCGACGACTACCTGAAGGTGATACGCCGCACGCATCACGGCCTGCTGCCGCGTTACAAGATGCTCGCGCAGGTCGGCATCGCAGTCACGATCGGCATCATCCTGCTCGTTCTGGCGAACCAGGATCCGCCGCTCTACAGCACGCGACTGATCTTTCCGTTCTTCAAACGGCTCATTCCGGATCTCGGCTGGTGGTACGTGCCGTTCGCCGTGATCGTGCTGACCGGCGCGTCGAACACGGTGAACCTCACCGACGGACTCGACGGGCTGGCGATCAGCACCTTCGCCGTGTCGGCGGCGGCCTTCACGGCGCTCGCCTACATCACGGGCCACGCGGAGTTCGCACGCTACCTCATGCTCGTGCGGTTTCCGCCCGCGGGCGAGCTGACCATCTTCTGCGGCGCGCTGGTCGGCGCGAGCCTCGGATTCCTGTGGTGGAACTGCCACCCGGCGGACGTGTTCATGGGCGACGTGGGATCGCTCGCGCTCGGCGGCGCGCTCGGCACCGTCGCGATCCTGATCAAGCAGGAACTGCTGCTCGTGATCGTGGGCGGCGTCTTCGTCCTCGAGGGACTCTCGGTGATCATCCAGGTCGTCTCCTTCAAGCTGACTGGCCGCCGCGTGTTCAAGATGGCGCCCCTGCACCATCATTTCGAACTCATCGGCTGGAGCGAGCCGAAGGTCATTACGCGATTCCTGATCGTGTCGATCATCTTCGCGCTCTTGAGCCTGACGACGCTGAAGTTGCGCTGACGATGGGCGTGATGGTTGGAAGCCCGGACGTGGTGATGAGCGACTTCGCCGTGAGGGGCAAGCACGTCGTCGTGGTCGGTGCCGCGCGCAGCGGTCTGGCGGCCGTCGACGTGCTGCTGGCGAACGGCGCGCGCGTGACGCTCACGGAGGCGCGCGACCGCCTGGACGACGCCGACCGCCTGCGCGCCCGCGGCGTGGCGCTCGAGCTGGGCGGTCACCGCGCGGAGACGCTGAGGTCAGCCGATCTGATCGTGCTGAGCCCTGGCGTGCCGCCCCGGCAACCGGCGCTCGACGACGCGCGGCTGGGCGGCGTGCCGATCATCGGCGAGCTGGAGCTCGCGTGGCGCTTCCTGAGCGGACGCGTCATCGCCATCACCGGCACGAAAGGGAAGTCGACGACGACCACGCTCATCGGACGGATGCTCGATACCGCGGGCCGGCACGTGCGTGTCGGAGGCAACATCGGGCTGGCGCTGTCGGCGCAGGTCAACGACTCGACGCCCGACACGATTCACGTCGTCGAAGCGAGCAGCTTCCAGCTCGAAAGCACGGTGACGTTCCGGCCGTGGATCGCGGTGCTGCTCAACTTCTCGCCGGATCACCTGGACCGGCACGCGAACGTCGCGGAGTACGCGGACTCGAAGGCGCGCATCTTCGCCAACCAGCGCCCGGACGACTGGGCGGTGGTCAACGGAGACGATCCGGGAACGCTGGCGCTCGCCGCGCGTGGCGTCGCGCGGCAGATGCGCTTCGGGTTGCAGGCGCGGATCGACGAGGGTGTGGCGCTCGCGGGTGACGCGATCGTGCATCGGACGGGGCATGGCGATCGGCCGCTCGTGCCGCTCGCGGCCGTTCGGCTGATCGGCCGGCATCTGCTGAGCGACGTCCTCGCCGCGTCAGCCGTCGGTGTGATCGCGGGCGTGCCGCCCGAGGCCATGACGGGCGCCGTCGAGTCGTTTGGCGGGCTCGAGCACGCGCTCGAACCGGTGGCGGAGATCGGCGGCGTGCGGTTCGTGAACGACACAAAGGCCACGAACATCGAGGCCGCGCGTCTGGCGATCGAGAGCTTCGCGCGCGGCGTGGTGGCGATCCTGGGCGGACGATTCAAGGGCGGCGATTTCCGCGATCTGCGCGACGCCGTGCGGGCGCGAGTCGACGCGGTGGTCGCGATCGGCGAGGCGCGGGCGCTCGTGCGCGAGGCGCTCGGTGATCTGGTCGCCGTGCACGAGGCGCGCGACATGCGCGACGCGGTGCGCACGGCGTTCGCGGCGGCGCGGCCGGGCGGCACGGTGCTGCTCGCGCCGGCGTGCGCCAGCTTCGACATGTTCCGCGACTACGCGGAGCGCGGGCGCGTGTTCAAGGAGGAGGTCGGGCGGCTCGAACGGGAGGAGCGAGAGCGGCGTGAGCGGTGAGCAGTCATCAGTCGGCTCAGGACGCCGCAGAGCCGGTCGCTGGGAACGCAGACTGCCCCGGTCTGCGAGGCCGGTGTCTGTGGCCCGCCGCCGACTGGTGACTGCTGACCGCTCACGACGCCCAGGTCTGTCAGGCCCACGGGGCCCGGATGGAACCGGCGTCGTGCCGGCGCGCTGTTTCGCGCGACGCCGGGACGTTGGCCCCGTCGCGCCGCGCAGAACGCGCTTCAGTGCGCGTTCGTCCAGGATTCTCGGATCGAACGGCGCGGACCATTAGGATCCGCGCGCGAGCTCGAAAGTATGGCGCGAAAGCTGAAGTCGGACAAGCTGCTCTTCATGGCCACGCTGCTGCTGGTCTGCACCAGCGTGGTCATGGTCTACAGCGCCTCCGCCATGCTGGCCGACGCCAAGTACCACCAGCCCTACTGGTTCCTGGCGAAGCAGGCGACCTGGACCGTTCTCGGACTGTGCCTGCTGGTCGTCACGATGCGCATCGACTACCGCCACTACCGCGAACCGATCGTGATCTGGACCGCCGTCGGGGTGGTCGGGGTGGCCCTGGTGGCCGTGCTCTTCAGCGCACCGATCAACGGCGCGCGCCGGTGGCTGGGGCCCGGCGGCACGGGTGTGCAGCCGTCGGAGGCCGCCAAGCTCGCGGCCATCTTCTTCACCGCCGCGATCCTCGAGCGGCGCATGGACCGCATCGACGAGGTGAAGTATGCGCTCCTGCCCATCGCCATCATGGCCGGCGCGTTCACCATCCTGATCGTGGCCGAGCCCGATTACGGGACCGCCGTGTCGCTGATCGTGATCGTGGGTGCGATGGTCTTCGCGGCCGGCCTGAGCTACCGCTATCTCGTCGGGCTCGCCGCGGTCACGCTCCCCGTGCTCGGCTTCGTGCTCTGGAGCGCGCCGTACCGCCGCGCGCGCCTGCTGGCGTTCCTCAACCCGTGGGACGATCCGCTCGGCGACGGCTTCCAGATCATCCAGTCGCTCATCGCCGTCGGCACGGGCGGCGTGTTCGGGCGCGGGCTCATGGGCGGCGTCCAGAAGCTGTTCTACCTGCCCGAGCCTCACACCGATTTCATCTACGCGGTCATCGGCGAGGAGCTGGGGATTGTCGGCGCGACCGTGATTCTGGCGTGCTTCGCGGTCATGACTTGGCGCGGCCTGCGGGCGGCCGTGCGCGCGCCGGACCGCTTCGGCGCGTTCCTCGCCCTCGGCCTGACGACCATGGTGGCGTTCCAGGCGTTCGTGAACATCAGCGTCGTGCTGGGGTTGATGCCGACCAAGGGCATCCCGCTTCCCTTCGTGAGCGCGGGCGGATCGTCGCTGCTCATCAGTTTGACTGGTATGGGCATCCTGCTGAACGTGTCACAGCACGCCTCGTCGGCACCGGACGTATGACGCGTGGACCTGGGTGGACGGATGGCGAACTCGACCACGCTGCGCGTGGTGATCGCGGGAGGCGGCACCGGCGGTCATCTCTATCCCGGCATCGCCGTGGCGCGCGAGCTGCTCAACCGCCGGCCGGACGCCGTCGTGACGTTCGCCGGCACAGCGTCGGGCCTCGAGGCGCGGGTGCTGCCGCGCGAGGGCTTCGACGTGGACTTCATCAGGAGCGCGGGCTTGAAGGGCAAGTCGCCGCTCGCGCTGGCGCGGGGCCTCGTGCTCCTTCCGCCGAGCGCGCTCGACGCTTGGCGTGTCGTCTCGCGCCGCGCGCCGCACGTGGTGATGGGTGTCGGCGGGTACAGCTCCGGTCCGATCGTGCTCGTCGCCGCGCTGCGTGGCGTGCCGACGTTGGTGCTCGAGCAGAACGTGCAGCCGGGCCTGACCAACCGGCTCCTGGCGCGGTTCGTGAGCGCCGCGGCGGTCACCTACGAGTCGGCGCTGCCGTACTTCTGCGGAAAGGGCTTCGTGAGCGGCAACCCGGTCCGCCCGGAGTTTTTCATCGGCTCCGGCGGAGCGAAGGAGAAGAGACCCGATGACGTCACGAGGGTGTTGATCGTTGGCGGCTCCACGGGCGCGCACGCACTCAACGTGGCCATGGTGGAGGCGGCGCCGGAGCTGGCTCGCCGACGCGAAACGGTGTCGGTTACGCATCAGACAGGCGAGCGCGATCTGGAACTTGTGCGCGAAGGCTATCGGCGGGCCGGACTTCCGGCCACGGTCGAGCCGTTCCTCCATGCCATGGATCGTGAGATGACCCGCGCGGACGTGATCGTCTGCCGGGCCGGCGCGACCACACTGGCGGAAGTCACCGCCGTCGGTCGCGCCGCGATCCTCGTTCCGCTGCCGACGGCGGCCGACGATCACCAGCGGAAGAACGCCGAGGTGCTCGCCGGCGCCGGCGCCGCGGAACTCATCGAGCAGCACGCGCTGACGGGACCGGTTCTCGCGGCGCGGGTGCTCGCGCTCGCCGGCGATCCGGCGCGGCGGGCCGCGATGGCCGGCGCCGCGCGGCGGTTCGCGCGGCCCGAGGCCGCGCGCATCATCGTCGACACGGCGCTGGAGATCGCGGGGCGCTGATGCTCAGGCGGACCCGACGCATCCACTTCGTCGGCATCGGCGGCGCCGGCATGAGCGGCATCGCCGAGCTCGTGGCGAACCTGGGTTACGCCGTGCGCGGGTCGGACCTGAAGGCGTCGGAGGTGACCGATCGGCTGGCGCGCCTCGGCGTGACGGTGTTCGTCGGACATGCGGCGGCCCACGTCGGCGACGCGGACGTGGTTGTCGTCTCGACCGCCGTGCCGGACGACAACCCGGAAGTGCGGGAGGCGCGGCGGCGGCACGTGCCGGTGATTCCGCGGGCCGAGATGCTGGCGGAGCTGATGCGGCTCCGCTACGGCATCGCGGTCGCCGGCGCGCACGGCAAGACGACGACCACGTCGATGATCGCGCTGGCGCTCGAGCGCGGAGGCCTGGATCCGACCGCCGTGATCGGCGGGCGGTTGAGCGCATTCGGTGGGCACGCGCGGCTTGGGCAGGGGGAGTACATGGTGGCGGAAGCCGACGAGAGCGACCGGTCGTTCCTGAAGCTCACGCCGACGATCGCCGTCATCACGAACCTGGATCGGGAGCACCTGGAGAGCTACGGGAGTTTCGAGCGCTTGCAGAACGCCTTCGTCGACTTCGCCAACAAGGTGCCGTTCTACGGCGCAGTCGTCGCGTGCGGCGACGATCCGGTGCTCGCCGGGCTCGTGCCGCGCATGACGCGCCGCGTCCTGACGTACGGGTTCACGCCCGGCGCCGCCGACGTGCAGGGTTTCGACGCCCGGCTCGAGGGCTTCGGCGCGCGCTGCCGCGTGCGGTTTCGATCGAGCGAAGGCGGCGGCGACTGGCGCACCGGCGAGATCCGGCTGCAGGTGCCGGGCCTTCACAGCCTGCTGAACGCGCTGGCCACCGTGGCGGTCGGGCTCGAGGTGGGCGTGCCGTTCGACGAAACCGCTGCTGCGCTCGCGGACTTCGCGGGCGTGGAGCGGCGCTTTCAGCTCAGGGGCGAGGCCGGCGGCGTGATGGTCGTCGACGATTACGGCCACCATCCGACCGAGATCGAGGCCGTCATCGCGGCAGCGCGGACCGGGTTCGGCAGGCGCGTGCTCGTCGCGTTTCAGCCGCACCGGTACACCCGCACGAGCCAGCTCACGCCCGAGTTCGGACGCGCGCTCGCCGGCGCGGATGAGATCGTCTTGACCGACATCTACTCGGCGGGCGAGGCCCCGATTCCCGGCGCGACGGTGGAGTCGATCGCGGAGGCCGTCCGCCGCGAAACGGCTAACCCCGTTCACGTCGTGAAGCGGCTCGAGGAGGTGGCGCCAGCGCTCGCGGATCTGGCGCGCCCGGGCGATCTCATCATCACGCTGGGCGCCGGGTCGATCACGACGGTGGCGGCGCTGATCCTGGCCGAGCTGGAGCGGCGGCGCGCAAAGGACCCGGCGCGGTGCTAGCGACCCGCACGCCCCGCCCGGCGCACGACGAGGTCGAGGACACACCCCGCGACGTGGAACCGTTGCGGCGCGGACGCGCCGCGACGCGCGAAGGAAGGAGACCGGCGAGAGGCATGCCCGTCGGAGCCCAGGCCGATCGGCAGTTCCGGCGCGCGCAGATGCGCCCCACGCGGCGCCGCGGGTGGCGCCGCCTGCTGTCGCGGCGCGCGCTCGGCGCCGCGCTGATCGCGCTGGTGCTCGTCTACGCCGGGTATCGCGCCGTGGCGTTCGTCACCGGCGCCTCGGGCCTGCGGGTGGACCGCATCGTCGTGCACGGCAACGCGCGGCTCTCGACGGGCGAAGTGCTGGCGATCGTCGGCGGCCTGCGCGGGCAGAGCATCGTGCTGGCCGACCTCGACGCGTACCGCACGCGTCTCCTCGACTCGCCGTGGGTCGCCGAGGCGTCGCTGCGGCGGCTGCTGCCGGCGACTGTCGAGATCGCGGTGGCCGAGCGCGTGCCCATGGGCCTGGGCCGGGTCGGCAGCCAGCTCTACCTGATCGACGCCGGCGGTGTCGTGATCGACGAGTACGGCCCGCAGTATGTCGACGTCGATCTGCCGATCATCGACGGGTTGCCGGCGGCCGGCGACGGATCGGCCGGGATCGACGGCCGGCATGCAGCGTTGGCGGCGCAGGTGATGCGCGCGCTCGCGACGCGGCCGGATCTGGCGAAGCGCGTGTCGCAGATTGACGTCACGGACGCGCACGACGCGGTCGTGATTCTGGAAGGCGATCCGGCGCTGCTGCATCTCGGCGAGGATCGCTTCGTGGATCGTCTGCAGTCGTATCTCGAGCTGGCCCCGACGCTGCGCGCGCGGGTGCCCGAGATCGACTACGTGGACCTGAGGTTCGATGAGCGGGTGTACGTGCGACCGGGCGGCAGCCCGGGCGCGGCGGCGCCCGCCGCGCGGCGGCGCTGACGCGGGCGGCACTCGGCCGATCCGAAGACGCGCGCGCGATGACGGGAGGACACGTGGCACGCAGAGAGCGGTACCTGGTGGGGCTGGATGTGGGCACCTCCAAGATGGCCGCCATCGTCGGCGAGGTCCTGGAGGACGGCGGACTCGACATCATCGGGATTGGCCTGGCCGACTCGCACGGCATCCGCCGCGGCGTCGTCGTGAACCTGGAGACGGCCGTCGAGTCGATCAAGAAGGCGATCGACGAGGCGGAGCTCACGGCGGGCGTGGAGATCGACGCGGTCCACCTCGGGCTCTCAGGCGCGCACGTCAAGGGCTTCAACAGCCGCGGTGTCGTCGCGGTCGCGGGCAAGAACCGTGAGATCACCCGCGAGGACGTGCGCCGCGCGATCGACGCCGCGCGCGCGGTGGCGCTGCCGAGCGGACGCGAGATTCTCCACGTGTTGCCGCAGGACTTCGTCGTCGACGATCAGGACGGCATCGGGAACCCCGTGGGCATGACCGGCGCGCGGCTCGAGGTGAACGTGCACATCGTCACCGGACAGGCCACCTCGATGCAGAACATGGTGGCGTGCGTCAACCGTGTGGGCGTGTCGGTGGCCGAGACGGTGCTCGAGCAGCTCGCCCCCGCGGAGGCTGTCCTGACATCCGCCGAGAAGGATCTCGGCGTCGCGCTCGGGGATATCGGC
>CAYHSN010000013.1:0-9650 GCA_964359235.1 uncultured Vicinamibacterales bacterium
AGCTCAAGGCCGCCACCACGACGACGCTCGCCAGCGTGCGCAACGCCTACTGGGATCTGCTGGCGGCGCGGCAGGCCATCGAAGCCGCTCGCCAGTCGCTGTCGCTCGCCTCGAAGCTCGTGGCCGACAACAGACAGCGCGTCGAGATCGGCACCATGGCGCCGATCGACGTCATCCAGGCCCAGGCCGAGGAAGCGACGCGCCGGCAGTCGCTCGTTCAGGCGGAGGCGACTGCCGGCACCGCGGAGCTCGCGCTCAAGCGGCTCATCGTCAGTGGGACCGACGATCCATTGTGGAGCGCGACGATCGACCCTGTCGACCGCCCGACGTTCTCGGCGGAGGCGGTCGATGTCGACACGGTCGTGAAGAACGCGTTCGAGAACCGCATCGACTTGCAGCAGGCCAAGCAACAGCTCGACAGCAACGACCTGTCCATCAAGAACCTGAACAACCAGACGCTGCCGGCCCTCAATTTGACGGGGGGCTACCAGCTCGCGGGCCTGGGCGGCCCGCAGTTCGAGCGCGACCGCCTGGGGGGCGCCATCTTGAAGACCATTCCGGGCGGGTACCTGGACGCGCTCGCCAACATCAGAGGGGTGGATGCGCCGACGTGGAACCTGCAGGTCAACCTGAGCTATCCGCTGGGCACCAGCTCGGCCGAGGCCAATCTGGCGCGGGCGAAGCTCCAGTTGCAGCAGACGCAGGCACAGATCAAGCAGGTCGTCCTGCAGATCGCCACCGAGGTCACCAACGTCGCGCTGCAGGTTCGGAGCAACGCTCAGCGAGTCCAGGCCTCCACGGCGGCCCGCGAGTTGTCCGAGAAGCGCCTCGAGGCCGAACAGAGCAAGTTCGAGGTGGGCCTCTCCACCAACTTCATGGTCGTGCAGGCCCAGCGCGATCTGTTCGACGCGCAGATCTCCGAGCTCCGGGCCATCCTCGACTATCGCAAGTCGCTCGTCGATCTGGAGCGCGTGCAAATCACCGGAACCGGCCGCTCGGTGACGACCATCAGCGGCGGCGGCAGCACCGGCTCGGGCGTCACCACGACGGTTGGCGGCACCACGACCGGCGGTCCGGGCGGCGGGTTCTGAGTGGAGCGCGAGAGTCTGACATGCGGAAACTGATCCCGATCATCGTCGTCATGGCGGTCGCCGGCGCCGGGCTGGCGTTCTACAGTCGACGCGACGGCGCGCCCCAGGCAGGACAGGGCGCCACCGCCGGCGCGCCGGCGGCCGGCGCGCAGCGCGGCACAGGCGGCGGCATGCCGGGCGGTATGCCTGGCATGGGCGGCTTCGGCGGCGGCATGAGCGGATTCCGGCCGCCCATGACCGTCGACACGGCAGCGGTCACGCGCGCGCCGGTCGCCGAGTTCGTCACCATCGTCGGCAACTTGATCGGCCTCGCGACAGTCCAGGTCGTGCCCAAGGTGAGTGGACGGCTGGAATCGATCGCCGTCCGTCTGGCCGATCCCGTGCGGCGCGGACAGCGCATCGCGAAGATCGAAGACCAGGAGGTCGAGCAGCAGGTCAAGCAGGCCCAGGCGTCGTACGAGGTGGCCGGCGCAACGATCCGGCAACGCGAAGCCGACCTGAAATTCGCCGAGACGAACCTGGAGCGCACGCGCAGCCTCTTCACGCGCCAGCTCATGCCCCAGCAATCGCTGGACGACGCGGAGGCGCGGCATCAGGCGGCGGCGGCGCAGCTCGACCTCGCGCGGGCGCAGTACTCGCAGGCGAAGGCGCGCCTCGACGAGCTGCAGATCACGCTGGCCAACACGGAGATCGTGTCGCCGGTGAACGGCTTCGTCGGCAAGCGCTTCCTGGATCCCGGGGCCTTCGCGTCGCAGAACTCGCCAATCGTGTCGGTGGTGGACATCAGCACCGTGCGGCTCGTCGTCAACCTCGTCGAGAAAGACGTCAAGCGGGTCACGCACGGCGTCGCGGCCGAAGTCGAGGTCGACGCGTTTCCGGGCGAGCTCTTCAACGGACGCGTGGGCCGCGTCGCGCCGGTGTTCGACCCGGCGACACGCACGGCCGAGATGGAGATCGAGGTGCCCAACCCGACCATGCGCCTGAAGCCGGGCATGTACGCGCGGGTGCGCCTGCGCGTGGCCGAGCGCGCCAACGCCCTGACCGTGCCGCGCAACGCGCTCGTCGAGATCGACGGTCGCAAGGGCGTGTTCGTGCCCAACGAGAACACGGCGAAGTTCGTGGCCGTCGAAACGGGCCTGCAGGATCAGAACCGCGTCGAGATCCTGAACGGGATCCCGGAGAAGGCGACCGTCATCTCGACCGGCGCTTCTGGCTTGCGCGACGGCGACCGGATCGTGCTCGCCGGACAGGCAGGCGGCCAGGGGCCGGGCGGTTCGGGCGCGCCTGGCGGACCGGCAGCGCCGGGCGGGCGGGGTCGCGGCCCGGGGATGCCACCGGGCGGTGCGCCGCCACGGGCTCCGCAGGGACAACCGGATCGTTGAGTCTTCAAGGAAACACCGACTTTCTGAGGGGGAGCGGGAAGCCGATGAGCATTCCACGCACAGCCATCAACCGTCCGGTCACGATGTTCATGCTGAGCGGCGTGATCGTCCTGCTGGGGTCGATCTCGCTCGCCAAGCTGCCCGTCGACCTGATGCCCGATATCACCAACCCGACGCTCACGATTCGCGTCGGGTATTCCGGCGTCGGTCCGTTGGAGATCGAGCAGTCGGTCACGCGTCCGATCGAACAGGCGGTCGCCGCGGTGGCGGGGCTCGAACAGATCAACTCGAGCTCGTCGGAGGGCTCGAGCAACGTCCGCCTCAACTTCGCGTGGGGCACGAACCTCAACGCGGCGGCCGACGACGTGCGAAGCCGCCTCGACCGGGTTCGAGGCCGGCTGCCCGAGGACGCCGACGCGCCGGTGATCTTCAAATTCGACTCGACAGCCATGCCGATCATGAACCTGGGCGTGGAGGGCGATTTCGATCCGGTGACGCTGCGCGAGCTGGCGCAGAACCAGCTTTCCCCCCGCCTCGAGCGGGTGGCCGGTGTCGCGGCCGTGGACGTCAACGGCGGGCTGCGCCGGCAGATTCGCGTCGATCTGTCGAAGGAGAAGATCACGGCGCTCGACCTCTCGGTCGATCGCGTCGTGAGCGTGCTGCGCACCGAGAACCAGAACATCCCGATTGGCGAGATCGACGAAGGCGACACGACCTACCTCCTCCGGAGCCAGGGTGAGTTCACCAGCATCGAGGAGATTCGGGACCTGGTCGTGCTCACCAAGGGCGGCGTGCCCGTCTACCTGCGGGATATCGCGAACGTCTACGACGGCACCGAGGACGTGCGCAACATCGTGCGCATCAATGGCAAGCCCGGCGTGCGCATGAACGTGACCAAGCAGTCCGGCGGGAACACGGTGGCGGTCGCCGCGCGCGTGCGGGAGGAGGTCGAGCGGATCAACCGTGAAGTGCCGGGCGTGCGCCTGTCGTTGCTCAGCGACAGCTCCAAGTTCATCGAGCGCTCGATCGGGGCGGTGCGTGACGCCGTGATGATCGGCGCGGTGCTGGTCATCGCGATCATCTTCTTCTTCCTGCGCAACATCCGGTCCACCATCATCATCTGCACGTCGATTCCGATCTCGATCGTCGGCACGTTCGCGCTGCTCTACTTCGGCGGCTTCACGCTGAACACCATGACGTTCGGCGGCCTCGCGCTCGGCGTCGGCATGATCGTCGACGCCTCGATTGTCGTGCTCGAGAACACGTTCCGCCACATGGAGATGGGCAAGAGCCGGGCGCAGGCGGCCGCCGAGGGCAGCGAAGAGGTCTGGTCGGCGATTCTCGCCTCGACGCTCACGCACATCGCGGTGTTCCTGCCGTTGCTCTTCCTGAGCGGCGTGTCGAGCATCATGTTCAAGCAGCTCGCCGTCGTCGTCATGTTCTCGCTCACGATGTCGCTGTTCGTGGCCGTCACGCTGGTGCCGGTGCTCTGCGCGAAGCTGATGAAGCTGCCGAAGCCCGCGGAGCAGCGAAAGGGTCTCTGGGGACGCCTGTTCACGACCAGCGAGCGCTCGTTCGAAGCGATGGACAACGGGTACCGGAACCTGATCCACCGCGCGCTGCTGCACCGGCCGACCGTGCTCGTGGGTGGCGCCGCGACGTTCGTCGTCGCCCTGGCGCTGCTGCCGATGATCCCCGTCGAGATGATTCCGCAGACCGATGAGGGCCAGGTGTCGGTCACGGCTGAGATGCCGGTCGGCACGCGCATCGAGCGCATGCAGGCGGTCCTGCTGGCGATGGAGTCCCGCGTCCGCGACCTCGTGCCGGAAGCCACGACCGTGGTCGTGTCGGCCGGCAGCGGCGGCATGTTCGGCATGGGCGGCGGCACCTTCCGCGGCAATGTCACGATCAACCTGGTGCCCAAGACCGAGCGCCAGCGCTCAACTGACCAGATCGCGCAGGCGCTGCGCCGCCAGCTCGCCGGCATGCCCGGCGTCGTCGTGATGGCGCGCGCATCGAGCGCCAACTTCCAGATGGGCCGGATGTTCGGCGGGGGCGGCGGCGACAGCCGCCTCTCGCTCGAAATCCGCGGGTACGACCTCAACGACGCGCGCCGCCTCAGCCAGGAGGCGAAGACGCTGATGCAGAGCGCGCCCGGCATCGCCGACGCGCAGGTCGGGCGCGATGAAGGCCGGCCTGAGCTCGCCGTCCGTGTGGATCGGCCCAAGGCCGCCCTGCTGGGCATGACGGTGTCGGGCGTGGCGAACACCCTCCGCACCAATATCGCGGGCACGCAGGCGGCGATGTACCGAGAGCGCGGCTTTGAGTATCCGATCGTCGTGCGCCTCAGGGAGGAAGACCGAGAGCGGATCGGGGACGTCGATGAGCTGCTCGTCTCGACGCCGGGCGGGCAGGTCATGCAGGCCAAGAACCTCGTGCGCCTCGAGAGCGACCGGGGCCCCGTGTCGATCGACCGCAAGAACCAGGAGCGCATCACGCGGGTCAACGCCGAGGTCGAGACGGTCCTGAGCGAGGCCGTGAAGGCCGTGCGGGCGCGGCTCCCCCAACTCAACCCACCCAAGGATTTCTCGGTCGGCTTCGGCGCGGAGGTCGAGGAGCAGGCCCGCGCGTTCGGCCAGCTCCAGCTCGTCCTGATCCTCGCCATGCTGCTGACCTACGCGGTCATGGCGGCGCAGTACGAATCGCTGCGCGATCCGTTCGTGATCATGTTCTCGGTGCCGCTGGCCGCCATCGGCGTGGTCGGCATCCTGCTCGTCACCGGCACCACCTTCAGCCTGCAGGCCTACATCGGCGTCATCATGCTGGCCGGCATCGTGGTGAGCAACGCCATCCTGCTCGTCGACTACACGAACACGTTGCGGCACCGCGACGGCGTGCCGCTGCGCGAAGCCGTGGAGCGAGCGGGACGCACACGGCTGCGGCCCATCCTCATGACCTCGGGCACGACGGTGCTGGGGCTGGTGCCGATGGCGCTCGGCTTCGGCGAAGGCGCCGAACTGCAGGCTCCACTGGCCCGCGTCGTCATCGGGGGCCTGCTGACCTCGACGCTGGTCACGCTGGTCTTCGTCCCGGCCATGTACACCCTCTTCGAGGAAGGCTGGGCCGGTCTCCGCCGGGGAATGCACCACGACGCGGCCGGGTCTCATACAGGGAGTGGCACGGTTTCCTGAGGCGCATCATGAAGAAGCTCATCATCGGTCTCATCGTCCTCGCAACCATTGGCGCCAGTGGAGGGGCGTACTACGCGTACCGGCGCACCCCGAAGCCTCCCGAGGTGACGACGGCGCCGCTCACGCGCGGCAGCGTGGCCGACACCGTGGGCGCCACGGGCACACTGGAGGCCGTCACCACCGTGCAGGTCGGCTCGCAGGTGTCGGGCACGGTGTTGGAGCTCGGCGCCGACTTCAACTCGATCGTGCGCAAGGGCCAGGTGATCGCGCGACTCGATCCTTCGCTGCTCCAGACGCAGATCGAACAGGCCCGCGCGAACCTGATCCGGTCGGAGGCGGACGTCGAGCGCTTGAGAGTCTCGCTGGACGACGCGAAGACCAAGCTCAAACGCGCTGAGGACCTCTCCGCACGCAACCTGACGCCACAGTCCGAGCTGGAAACGGCGCAGGTCAACCTGCGATCGGTCGAAGCGCAGTTGCGCTCGTCGCAGGCGGCCGTCTCGCAGTCACGCGCCAGCCTGAACCAGACGCAGGTCAATCTGGACCACACCGTGATCGCCTCCCCCATCGATGGCATCGTCATCTCGCGAAACGTGGACGTGGGGCAGACCGTCGCGGCCAGCCTGAACGCGCCCGTGCTCTTCCTGCTGGCGGCCGACCTCACGAAGATGCAGGTCCGGGCGAACATCGACGAAGCGGACGTCGGACGCATCCGGCCCGGCCAGCCCGTGCGCTTCCGCGTGGACGCCTACGCGGCAGAGGACTTCGAGGGCCAGGTGTCGCAGATCCGGCTGCAGCCGACCGTCGTGCAGAACGTCGTCACCTACATCACGGTCATCGACGTGCCGAACCCCAGCCTGAAGCTGAAGCCGGGCATGACGGCCAACGTCACCATCGAGATCGCGCGAGCCGACAACGTGCTGCGCGTGTCGAACACGGCGCTACGATTCCGGGCGAACGCCGACATGTTCACGGCCCTCGGACTGCCGGTGCCACCCGAGCTGCAGCACGGAACGACTCCGGCCGGAGGCGCGCGCGCGGCGGGCCAGACGCCGGGAAATGCGACGGAGGGCCAGCCGGCAGCGTCTGGCGCGGCGGCTTCTCGGGGTGCGGCGTCTGCAGCTCCGCGAGCCGGGCAATCAGCCGCAACCACTCCGCCATCGGGGGCGCCGGGCGGCGATCGGGCTTCCGGTCAGCCCGGAACGCCCGCCGCGGACGGAACGAGCCGCGGGTTCGGCGGATTCGGTGGCGGCCAGGGCGGCGGCCAGGGAGATCCGGAGCGCCGGCGTCAGATGATGGAGCGGATGCAGAGCATGTCGCCCGAGGAGCGCCAGCGGTTCTTCCAGCGCATGCGCGAGCCCGGCGGCGCCGGCGGCGAAACGCCAGCGGTACCGTCGAACCGTCCGCAGCCCGGCCAGAAACCGCTTGCCAGCACGGGTGCGCAGACGATCGACTCGCTGTTTGGCCCGTTGCCGCGGCCTCAATCGACCGGGCGCGTGTGGCTGTGGACCAACAACCAGCTCAAGTCGGTGCGCGTCCGCCTCGGGATCTCCGATGGTTCGTTCACCGAACTTCTCAGCAACGACCTGCCGGAAGGGACGGAGATCGTCACGGGGATCCTGCTCGGGCAGGCTCGGCCAGCGACCACGGGCGGCCCGAGCGTCGGCGGCAACCCGTTCATGGGCGGCCAGCCGCGCATGCCCAGCCCCGGCGGCTTCCGTGGTCCGGACCACTAACCGCGCTACTGAGAACCACGACGATGCCCGTCATCATCTCTATTCGCGACCTGACAAAGACGTACCACGTGGGTGACGTGGACGTCCGGGCGCTGCGTGGCGTGTCGGTCGACGTCCAAGCTGGCGAGTTCGTGGCCGTCACCGGACCGTCCGGTTCCGGCAAGTCGACGATGATGCACATCCTCGGCTGCCTGGACCGCCCGACGAGCGGCCAGTACTTTCTCGACGGCAAGGACGTGTCCGCGCTGTCGCGGGACGAGCTGGCGCGGATTCGCAACCGCAAGATCGGATTCGTGTTTCAGGGCTTCAACCTGCTCGCGCGCACCTCGGCCATCGAGAACGTGGAGCTGCCGCTGCTCTACAACGGCGGGAGCGCGTTCCGTACCGCCGCGCGACACCGGCGCGCACAGGAGGCCCTGAAGGAGGTGGGCCTCGAGGATCGCGCGCACCACCTGCCCAATCAGCTGTCGGGAGGACAGCAGCAGCGCGTGGCGATCGCGCGCGCGCTCATCAACGATCCGGCCGTCTTGCTGGCCGACGAGCCCACCGGCAACCTCGACACGCGCACGAGCATCGAGGTGATGGAGATCTTCCAGAAGCTGAACGCCGAGCGCGGGCTCACCATTCTGCTCATCACGCACGAGCGCGACATCGCCGAATACGGCACGCGCATCGTGAGCTTCCGCGACGGGCGGGTCCTGTCGGATCAGCCCATCCAGGTGCGGCGAAACGCCAGCCAGGAGCTGGCGGCGCTGCCGCCGCCCGAACAAGAGGACCCGGTTCAAGTCCGCGTGTCGCACCACCGGCACGCGTGAGGCATCTGTCGAGACGCCTATGTCGATCCTGATGACGTTCCGAATCGCGCTGAAAGCCCTCGGTCGCAACAAGATGCGCACCGTCCTCACGATGTTGGGCATGATCATCGGGGTGTCGGCCGTCATCACGATGGTCGCGCTCGGCACGGGCGCGTCCGCGGCGGTCGAGGACCGCATCAAGGGCGCCGGCACGAACCTGATCATGGTGAACGCCGGCAACTGGACGCAGGGCGGCGTGCGCATGGGCCAGGGCCAGTCGAGCTCGCTCAAGAAGCAGGACGCCGACGCCATCCGCGAGCTGCCGGGCGTGCAGTACGTGGCGGCGGCCTGCAACACGCGCGGGCAGGTCATCGCCGGGAACCAGAACTGGTCGACGAGAGTCGAGGGCACCGACGTCGACCTGCCGCTCATCCGAACGTGGCCGGTCCGCTACGGCGCGTTCTTCGGCAGCCAGGATGTGGCCAGCGCGGCCAAGGTCGCCGTGCTTGGCAGAATCGTCGCCGAGACGCTGTTCGGGGAGAACGTCGACCCGACCGGTCAGGTGATCCGCGTTCGCAATCAGCCCTTCAAGGTCGTGGGCGTGATGGCGAACAAGGGGCAGCAGTCGATGGGACAGGACCAGGACGACGTCATCTTCGTGCCGTTCACCACCGTCCAGAAGAAGCTGCTCGGGATCACCTACATCCAGAACATCAACATCTCAGCGGCATCGGCCTCCGAGATTCAGAACACGGCCACCCGCGTCAGCGAGCTGCTGCGCACGCGCCATCAGATCGTCCCCGGCGAGCCCGATGACTTCATGGTGCGCACGCTCGAGGAGATGGCCGAGGTCCGCACCGAGGCCATGAACACCATGACCATGCTGCTGGCCGCCATCGCGGGCGTGTCGCTACTGGTCGGCGGCATCGGCATCATGAACATCATGCTGGTCTCGGTGACCGAGCGCACGCGCGAGATCGGCCTGCGCATGGCCGTCGGCGCGCGCTCACGCGACGTGCTGTTTCAGTTCCTCGTCGAGGCTGTCGTCATCAGCCTCTTCGGGGGTCTGCTGGGACTCTCGCTCGGCTACGGGTTCTCGGAAGCCATCAGGAGGTTCCTGCAGTGGCCCTCACAGGTGCCGCCACAGGCGATCGCCATGGCCTTCGGGTTCGCGGCAGGCACGGGCATCTTCTTCGGGTTCTACCCGGCGCGAAAAGCCGCGAAGCTGGACCCGATCGATGCGCTCAGGTATGAGTAGGAGGCAGTCACCAGTAGGGGCCGGCTTTAGCCGGCCCAAACCCGAAAGATCGAGGAGGAGACAACTCATGAAGCAGCGAATTGCCGTCGTCGTGGTCGCGCTCGCGGTGGGATTGGCGGCCCAGGGCAAGACCGATTTCGCGGGGGCCTGGAAGCGGGATGCCGCGAAGAGCGACGCGCCGCAGATGGGCCGCGGCGG
>CAYHSN010000013.1:9750-11581 GCA_964359235.1 uncultured Vicinamibacterales bacterium
GGCGGCCCGGGTGGTGGCGGCATGATGGGTGACGTGACCATGACGGTCACCCAGACGGCCAGCGAACTCGCCATCGATCGGAAGATGGGCGAGATGAGCCAGAAGAGCGTGTACAAGCTGGACGGCAGCGAGAGCGTCAACCCCGGCATGCGGGGCGGGGACGTGAAGTCGAAAGCCAAGTGGGACGGCGCCAACCTGGTCATCGAGAGCACCCAGACGATGAGCACGCAGATGGGCGACATGACGATCAACACGAAGGACGCCTGGCAGATCGGCACGGACGGCACGCTGACCGTCGTGACGACCAGGTCTACGCCGCAGGGCGAGCGGACGACCAAGACCGTTTACGCCAAAGTGACGAGCTAATCGCAGGCCGGAGGCCTGGGCTCTGAGGCCGGGGTTGACTGAGGCGCGAGGCGGCTCGACCGCTCTCGCGCCTCACGTGTTTTCGGGAGACGACAGGCGCCGAAGCAGCTCGAGGATGGTGACGCCCGTGAGGGGATCGATCCAGTCGGCCGCGATCTCGGCGAGCGGCGCGAGCACGAACCGCCGCTCACGGAATCGCGGATGCGGCACCTGCAGGCCCGGCTCGTCGACGAGCGTATCCCCGTAGAGAATCAGATCCAGGTCGAGCGTGCGCGCCGCGCCCGGATGCGGACGCTCGCGGTCTCGCTCGCGCTCGATGGCCAGCAGCGCCTCGAGCAGCGCTCGGACGGAGAGGTCCGTCGATCCGATCGCTGCGCCGTTGAGAAAGCGCGGCTGAGGGACAACACCGACGGGATCGGTATCAATCAGATTCGAGAAGCGTGGATCTGTGAGGAGCGCCTGAAGGCGCGCGCGGGCGTGGTCGAGGTGCGCCAGGCGACTGCCCAGGTTACTGCCGAGCGCGATGGCGACTTTCACTCGACCCAGCGCACCGGCAGGACGCCTCCGCCGGTGCCGATCGTGGCATGCCGCCGTCCGAGCAGATCGTCGCGGCCGGCGAGCGCCTGTTCGAAGAAGCGCTGGTGCTCCCGCGTCTCGCCGACGACGACCTCGCACATCCGGCGGTGGCGCGCGTGGCTGATCGACGCGACACGGTCGCGCCACTTCTCGACGAACGCGCGGGTCGCGTCGGCATCGTCGCGCAGGATCGTCTGGAGCCGCTCGGGACCCGGCCGCCCGGATGCGACCTCCGGTTCGGGCACTTGCGCGAGCGCACCGCCCATCGGCGCGAGGGCGTCGCGCAGCCAGGCGAGGTGCGTGTCCTCGCGCGCGATCACGTACTGGTAGCTGTTGTTGAAGTCGTAGTGGCCCACCAGGCGCGCGGCGGCGACATGGCGCCGGCGCTGCGCGAACTTGTCGCGGTAGAGCTCTTCCAGGAGAGCGGTGAGGTCGGCGGGCTTCACGTGCCCTGCTTTTCCTTGCAGGTAATGCAGACCCGTGTCCACGGAATGGCGTTCAGGCGCGCGGACGCGATCGGCTCGCCGCAGTCCCGGCAGACGCCGTACGTGCTCTGCTCCATGCGCCACAGGGCTTCCTCGATGGCCTGCAGAATCTTGGCGTCGGTCTGCTTCAGCTTGAGCTGAATGTGGACTTCGTTGTTGCCGCTCGCCTGATCCGCCAGGTCCCCCTGACGGGTATTGTTCTCCATCGAGGTCTGCAGCGGCTTGATGCCGCCGCCACCCGCCAGAATCTCCCCTCGCTTCTTGAGGAGCGCTTCCTTGTAGGCGGTCAAGTCCATCGTCGGCTTCTCCTCCACGGCCGTCTGCCGCGCTGCCAGCCTTGCATTCTAGCACGGCCGGATCCAGGAATCGCTACGGGAGCGTTTGCAGCCACACGCGGCCCGGGC
>CAYHSN010000013.1:11681-13573 GCA_964359235.1 uncultured Vicinamibacterales bacterium
TCGCCATCGCGTCCACCATCGGCTGCAGCGCCTGCCATACCCGATCCGAGACGATCCGCGCACCTTCGGCGTTCGGGTTGACGCCGTCGGCCTGCATCAGCTCGCGACGCCCCGCCACGCCCTCGAGGAGCGCGGGTACGAACACGAGGCCGTGCTGGCGCGCGAGATCCTGAAAGGCGAAAGACACGTCTGCGGTGTATTCGGCGCCGAAGTCCGGCGGCGCCGCCGCGCCGGCCAGCAAGACCGCGATTCCTCGTTCCTGCGCCCGCCCGATGATCTGCGCCAAGTTCCACCTCATCGTGGTGGCGGGTACGCCGCGGCGCGCGTCTTCCGCGCCGAGCGCGACGACCAGGATCCGGACATCACCCTGCAGCGCATCGTCGATTCGCTGCAGCGCGGTCGCGGTCGTGTCGCCCGGCACCCCGGCGTTCAGCACCTCCACGTCGTAGCCGACTTCGTCGAGCCGCGCCTGAATCTGCGACGGCCACGTCTGCGCGTCCAGCAGCCCGACGCCTGCGGTGACCCCGTCACCGAGTGCGACGATCGCCGGAGGCCGGCTCTCAGCCGGTGCGAGGGGACCACCGGGAGCCGGCGTGGAACGGTCGGGCGCCGCCCCGCCGCACCCGGCGGCCACCAGAGCAATCAGCCACGAAGACACGAAGGCACGAAGGGTCATTGCCCATGCCCGCTCTTTCGTGTCTTCGTGCCTCATTCCTCGTTCCTCGGGCCGAGCAAGCTCGGCCCCTACGGTTTGCCCAGTTACTCGTTACTCGTTCCGTCTCCTATCCAGCTATTCTACCGGCTTGCCTGTGCTATATTCCGCCCGCGAGGTCGCCCTCATGAAGACGCTCATTATTACGACCGGCTTTTTGCGGTCGTGCGCACGCACAACGACGCGCAGTGGGAGGGCCTGCGCAAGGTCGTCGAAGAACGCGACCCGAAGGTCATCGGCATCGACACGTCGGAGGCGTGGAACCACGCTGACGGGCTGACCGCCAACGAGAAGGACAATCTCGTCAAGGCGCTCGGCCCCAAGTACGCCGCGCGTCTGAAGTCGGCTGAGATGCTCGCCGTCGGCTGGCTGGAGGTGAAGCTGCCGGAGGAGACCGAAGCCTACCGTCACGTGATGAAGGTCGCCCACCGGATCATCGCCGAGGCGTTCTCGAACAAGGTCATCACGCCCGGCAAGACGACGACCGAAGATGTCGTGTGGTGGATGCGCCAGCGCGTCGCGGAGTTGGGGCTGGGCGGGTGGTTTCACCCATCGGTGGACATCCAGCGCAAGGGTGGATTCCCGCCCGACACGCCGCCCGACAAACAGGTCATCCAGCGCGGCGACATGCTGCACTGCGACTTCGGCATCGTCTACTTCTTGTTCTCGACCGATACGCAGCACCTCGCCTACGTGCTGTTGCCCGGGGAGACGGACGCGCCCGCGGGTCTCAAGGCGGGGCTGCGGGCGGCGAACCGGCTCCAGGAGCTGACGATGCAGTACGCGAAGATCGGTGCGACGGGCAACCAGGCGCTTGCCGCCGCGCTCACGCAGGCGAAGCTCGAAGGCCTGACGCGCTTCTACGTGATCAAGGAGCTGTCAGTTCCCTGAGTTGTTCGTTGATCGCGTCGAGCGCCTGACGCAGCATGGCGCGGTGCGCGGGTGCGCAGGCCGCCACAAGATCGGCTTCCGCGCGCGCCCGGGCCAGCTCTAGCATCTGCCGGCGCGCGCGCACCTCGGGCGGCTCGGTCGGCGCGCCGGCCGGCCGCGAGTCAGTCCGCCGCGCCTCTTCCTGTTGCGATTCGACGTGCTTGCTTTCCCAGCCCCGCGCCATCAGCTCCTCGCCTGCCCGCTATTATACGGTTTGGGTAGCTCGTGCTGCAGAACTTCGCGGGCGAGG
>CAYHSN010000013.1:13673-16824 GCA_964359235.1 uncultured Vicinamibacterales bacterium
CCCCCCTTTGTCTCGGACCCAGCCTGACGGGCTGCAGGGGGCGGCCGTGGTAAGCTCCCCGCCGTGATTTTCCGGCGCGCGCTTGGTCCATTCGATGCCACGATGGTGGTCGTCGGCGCCATTATCGGGGCCGGCATTTTCATCAACCCTTCGATCGTCGCGTCGCGCCTGCCCGGCGGCAGCCATGTCCTGGCCGCGTGGGTCCTGGGCGGTGCGATCGCGCTCGCGGGCGCGTTCGCCTACGCCGAGCTGGGGTCCATCTTCCCGAAGGTCGGCGGCCAGTACGCGTACTTGCGCGACGCCTATCACCCGCTCGTCGGGTTCCTGTATGGCTGGGCGCTCCTGACCACAATCGAGAGCGGCGCGCTCGCGGCCGTCGCGATCACATTCGCGGAGTATGCCCTTCGGCTCATCGGCCGGCCGGGCGCCGCCGCCACACCGCTCGCCGTCGCGGCGATTGTCGTCGTATCGGTCGTGAACTACCTGGGCGTGAAGCCGGGCAGCCGTCTGCTGAATGTCTTCGTCGTCGCGAAGATTCTCGCGCTCCTGGCGCTCATCGGCGCGGGATTCCTCGTCCCGGCGGCTGCGCCGGCCGAGGCGGCCCCGCAGGCCACGTGGCCGCTGGCATCCTTGCCGCTCGCGTTCGGCTCGGCGCTGGTGCCGATTCTTTTCGCGTACGGCGGATGGCAGAACGCGAACTACGTCGCCGAGGAGATCCGCGACGCGTCACGTACGCTGCCCCGCGCGCTCCTGGCCGGCACCACGATCGTCGTCTTTGTCTACGTGCTGGTGAACGTGACGTACCTGCGGACGCTCGGCGCGTCGGGACTTGCCCACACCCTGACACCGGCGGCCGACACGGCGGGCCGCTTGCTTGGAGCGTACGGCGACCGGTTCGTCGCCGCGGCGATCGCGATCTCGACGTTCGGTTTCCTCGACCTCGGGGTCCTCGCGCCGACGCGCGTGTACTACGCCATGGCCGCCGACGGGTCGTTCTTCCCGGCCGTTGCCCGGCTCCACCCGCGCTTCCGCACGCCCTCGCTCGCCATCGTGCTGCAGTCGACCTGGTGCGTGATCCTCGCGCTTACCGGGAAGTACGGTGACCTGCTCGACAGCGTCGTGTTCGCGGATTGGATCTTCTTCGGCCTGAGCGTCGCGACCGTGTTCGTCTTCCGCCGCCGCCTGCCGCTCGCTTCCCGCGAGGCCGGATCGTTCGCGACGCCCGCGTATCCGCTGATGCCCCTGGCGTTCGTGCTCATTGCCGCCGGCGTGGTGGTCAGCGTCGTGATCACCAATCCGCTGCGTTCCGCGATTGGCGCCGGGTTGCTCGTGATCGGCATGCCGGTGTATTACGGGTTCAGACGAATGGAGAAGAGTACGAGGAGTATTCGTAACGAGTAACGAGGAACGAGGAACGACTCTGGCGGCGCACTTGTGCACCCTGGTATTGTGCACCGCGCTCTGCGCACTTTCCATTCCGCACTCTGCACTGTGCACTCTGCACTCTGCACTGTGCACCTTGCACTTTGCACCTGGCACTTTGCAGTTTGAACCATGTCCCTCCCCCGCGCCCCGTACATGGAATGGGCCAAGTCGCGGCCGACGCCGCGCTTCGATCTGGCGATCAGCGCCGTGAGCGCCTGCACAATCGAGGAGCTGCCGGGCGCGCGAGGCGTGCTCGAGCTGACCGGCCGTAACGAGAACGGCTATCCCCCGCTCATCGAGGCGATCGCCCGGGCGCACGACGTGCCGGTTGAGTGCGTGGCGACGGCTCACGGCGCGTCGGGCGCCAACCTGCTCGCCTGCGCCGCGCTCCTGAGCCAGGGCGACGAGGTGCTCGTGGAGCGGCCCGCGTACGACCCGCTGCTCGCCACCCCGCAACTGGTCGGCGCGCGCCTCGTGCGGTTCGACCGGCGAGTCGAGGACGGATTCGCGCTCGACCCGTCGGCCGTCGCCGCGGCCATGACGCCGCACACGCGCCTCATCATCATCACCAACCCACACAACCCGACGGGCGCGCTCGATCAGGAGGAGGTGCTGCGCGAGGTCGGGCGCATCGCGACGCGCGCGGGCGCGACCGTGCTGATCGATGAAGTCTATCTGGATGCGAGTCCCGGGCGCCGGCCGGCCCCGGCCGCGCGGCTCGGCCCGGAGTTCGTCTCGACGAGCAGCCTCACCAAGTCGTACGGCCTGGCAGGATTGCGCTGCGGATGGACGCTGGCGTCACCGGACATCACCGAGCTCATCCGCCGCGCGCGGGACATCGTGGACGCGGTCGGCGCGTTCCCGGCCGAACGCCTCGCGACGCTCGCGTTCGCGCACCTCGATCAGTTGCTCGCGCGCGCACGTCGAATCCTCGAGCCGAATCGCCGGCGCGTGCTCGAGTTCCTGCGGACCCGCCCTGAGATCGACGTCGTCGAACCCGGGGGCGGAACGGTCATGTTTCCGAGGCTGCGCGGCGCCGCCAGCAGCGACGCGCTCGTGAAGTGGCTGCTCGAGAAGGAAGAGACGATGGTCGTGCCTGGACGGTTTTTCGAAGCGCCGACGCACTTCAGGATTGGGTTCGGGGCCAGCGACGCCGCGCTCGCCGGCGGCCTCGCGGCGATTGGCCGCGCGCTCGACCAGGGCCGGCAGCGAGGGGAGGCCTGATTGCTGATTGCTGATTGCTGATTGCTGAAAGCTGATCGCTGGACGCCGGGAGCTAGGAGCTGGCAGCTGTTTCAGTTCATAACCGCCGGCGGCAGGCGATCCACGAGGCCGCGCCACGCGCGCGCGACCGACGCCCTCTCTGCCACGACTTCCGCGCCGCAGCAGAGCGTGCGGGTCTCGCGTTCCCGGGTCGTCCAGACCAGCTGCACGAGCACGGCGGATCCGATCGCGGGCACCTCGATCCTGAGCATGATGGGCATGGCGCCAGCCGGCTCGCCCATCGCGAACCGGACGCCGCCATAGGACACGTCGAGCAGGGCGGCCGGCCGGGCGCCCACGAGCACGCTCACGCCCTCCGGCACGGACTTCCGCACCCATCGCCGCCGGTGCACCAGCGACGCCATCGTCGCGGCGACCGCGTCGAGCAGACGCGCGCCGTTGATCGGCTTGGCCACGCACATCGCGCCGTAGCGCCGCGCTTCCATCTCGGTCATCGAATCGG
>CAYHSN010000014.1:0-8839 GCA_964359235.1 uncultured Vicinamibacterales bacterium
TGGCCGCCGGGATCGCACGAGAGCACGTTCGGCGGCAATCCCGTCTCGTCGGTCGCGGCGATCGCGACGATCAAGATCCTCCGCGAGACGCTCGTCAGGAACGCGGCCGAGGTGGGCGCGCACCTGATGACGGGCCTGCGCGAGCTGCAGCAGCGCCATCCGATCATCGGGGACGTGCGCGGCAAGGGCCTGATGATCGGCATCGAGCTCGTGCGCGACCGCGTGACCAAGGAACGCGCCATCGAGGAGCGGAACGCCGTCGTCCACGCGATGTTCCGGCGCGGCGTGCTCGTGCTCGGGGCCGGGAAGAATGCGGTCCGCCTCTCGCCGCCCCTCGTGCTCACGAAGGCACAGGCCGACACCGTCCTGAAGCTGCTCGACGAGTCGCTGACGGAGGTGACGGCGGCGGTCGCGAAAAGATAAGCAACGAGTAAGGGGTAACGAGTAACGAGTAGGAACGAGGAACGAGGAACGAGGAACGAGGAACGCGAAGATCGTCGTAGCGCGCGACTTCAGTAGGAACGAGGAACGAGAAACGCGAAGATCGTCGTAGCGCGCGACTTCAGTCGCGCCACTCGTTACTCGTTCATACTGACCACCTGCGTGACCTCCTCGAGTGACGTGACGCCCTCGAGCAGCATCGTCGCGGCGTAGCGCCGCAGGTCCATCATGCCGTGGCGCACGGCGCAGTCGTGGATCGCCTCGGTCAGGGTCCGGTGCGCCACCATTCCGCGCAGCTCGGCGTTCATCTTCATCACCGTCGCGCGTTTTGCCGACGAGCAGCACCTCGGGGTCCTGCCGCAGGAACGCGCGCAGGACGCGACTTCAGTCAGGCCGTCAGCGGCGCAGGCTTTGCAGAGCCAATCGGCGCATGCCCACGCCCGATCGTCTCGCCCTCGGCCAACTCGGCGAAGATCTCGCCTGTCGCGAATTGCGGCGCCGCGGGTACGCAATCCTTGCCCGCCGCTATCGCACGCGCGTTGGCGAATTGGACATCATCGCGCGCGATGGGGAAACGGTGGTGTTCGTGGAGGTGAAGGCGCGCGCGACCGTGCGGTGCGGGGCGCCGGCCGAGGCGGTGACGCCCGCCAAGCGGCGGAAGCTGGCGATGATGGCGGCGGACTATCTCGTCCGCAAGCGTCTGATCGACGTGCCGTGCCGGTTCGACGTCGTGGCCGTGGACATCGGGGCACGCCCCATCATCACCGTGTTCCAGGGCGCCTTCACGCTGGACTCGTAGTAGGGGCGCCGAGCCCTTCGACGCCGTTGGCGCTCAGGGCAGGCTTGCTCGGCCCGAGCGGCGTCGAGGGGCTCGGCCCGAGCTTGCCCTCGGCGCTGTGCCGTCGTAGGGGCCGGCTTCAGCCGGCCCGATCCTGCCTTGATTGGCGCTCGACGCCTGTGCTACTGTTTAAGTCCTGTTGACGCAGAGCTTTAGCTCTGCGGTTCGGGCGCCGGACGACGGGGCGGGAATAACTCAGTGGTAGAGTGCGACCTTGCCAAGGTCGAAGTCGCGGGTTCGAATCCCGTTTCCCGCTCCACTTTTTTTCGCTAGCATTTCCTTTCAAGCAGGGCGCCGTCGCCAAGAGGCAAGGCAGAGGTCTGCAAAACCTCCATCCCCGGTTCGAATCCGGGCGGCGCCTCCAAAATCCTTAGGAAATTCGAGAGTCTGGCAAGCCCGGTGGCCCGCCGGGCGTCAAAACGTAACCAAAACGTAACTTCTCGTCGTCAAGCGGGAAGGGCTACTGGCAAACGCTGGCGATGCGTGTAAGAATCCGCCTGCACCGGCTATGAAGAAGAATCAGCTGCTCGCTGAGATTGAGGACATCCTCCGCACGGCGCCCTCACGGGATGCATCCGGTCGTGGGGCCGATGAGACTCTAGCTTGGATCGGGCGGGCTGCAGCAGCGATCGAGCAGTGGAGCATGCCGATGTCAGTGCCTGCGACGGTGGCGGCCCGGGATGCTCGGTCGTTCGACATGGAGACCAACGCGGAGGGGTTCGTGGCGCTGAAAGCGTTGCTACATCAGGCGCGCGCCGATCTGCGTATGGAAGTAGGCCAGCTGAGTGTAGTGGTGCCGCATGGGCAGGTGTTCGACTACTTCGACGAGCTGCGCAAGCTTATCGAGCCTGCACGGTTGGACGTATTCTTCGTCGATCCGTATCTGGATGCCGAGTTCGTGTCCAGGTATCTCCCGCACGTGGCGAAGGGCGTGCCGGTTCGCTTGCTTGGTGGACCAAAGAAGATGGGCACGCTGTTGCCGGCGGTGGACCTGTTCACGCGGCAGCATGGCGTAGCCGTTAGCGTCCGTTCATCCGAGAAGTTCCACGACCGCTATCTGTTCGTGGACCGGACCGCGTGCTACCTGTCGGGTACCTCGTTCAAGGAAGGCGCGAAGAACGCGCCTACGGTGCTCACGCAAATCACCGACGCCTTTCAGGCCATGTGGGACACGTACGAGCGGTTGTGGAATGCTGCGAAGGTAGAGCGTTAAGCGCGCCTCGACTGGTCCTGACTACAGCAACCTATGGCGGCATGCATCCTCGAAGAGATATTCACTGCAGACGTCATCGAGCGCCTTAAGAGGCATCCCGCACCCTCGACGACGCTCACTCGGCGCATCGACATTCTGACCGGCACCGAAACGCCGGACGCCGACAGGGACACGCAAAACTGGAATCTCATCCTCTGCGCCCGCAAGGCTGCGTGGAACAAATACCTGTCCGCGATGCGTGGAGCCGGTCTGCTCGATGATGACGTGAGGGCTCGCCTGACCGACACGGACGACGACAACTTCAGGTCGGCGCTAGCCGAGTGCCTCACCTGTCACTTTTTAGCGCGTGTGCTCGGCCTCGACATATTTGGACGGCACGAGGGACGACCCGGTACGGCCCTAGACTTCGGGGTGAGACATGCCGGGGGCGACGTGAGCGTCGAAGTGAAGTCCCCCTATGCGGAGAAGCCTGCGGGCAGCTATTGGGGCGACCATTCAGACATTCTTGAGCCCGTGCTGGACGTGGCGAACAAGCAGTTCCTCGAGGGCCGCAGGAACGTACTGGCTTTGGTCCCGTTGGTGGATTTTCCCGTTCTCGCTGGCCGCAAGCCGTACGTTAAGGCGTTTTTCGGGGAACCGAAGATCGTGTTCACGATAGACAAGAGAACCGGTAGGGCTATCGGCGAACCTGAAACGCGGTTCATCACAGAAGGAAAGTTCCTGAAGCTGTGGCCCGAGCCTCGTTTCACACGGACGGGGGCGGTCATCGCGATTCGCGAGAACGTGGTGGAGGACGGCTTTCTCGAAGAGGATTTCGAGCCACACGCGGAACTCCGCTGGTTCGCGCTGCACAATCCGCACTGTCCCAACCCAGTCCCCGTCGACCTTTGGGGATCGTGCGCGCAGCTTGTACGCGATGGCGATGTCATTCGGTGGACTGACGGTGGACCGATCGACGGCTCGCCGCCACCTCGCCCCTAACGCCCTCCGTTTCCGGTCCCCTGCGCGCACGGTGTGACGGAGGCAGCGTCGTCGAGTCTCCTAGCAGCGTCGCGCAGATCGCCGTCGCTCAAGATGTTGTACCGCTCGAACACGCTGCGCGTCTTGTGCCCGGTCATCTGCATCGCCAGGCGCTCGCGGATGCCAGCCCGTACGAGGTTGCGGACGGCCGTGCGCCGGAGATCGTGGGGGATGCGACCGGGACAGCCGGCCGCCTTGTACGCCGACCGCCACGCCTTCATGAACGAGATGATCGGCTTCGGTTGCGCCTCACCGCCGCGCCCCTGCGCGACCATCCGGTAGAACACCCACGGCACGATCTGCCTGGCCTTCTTCAGCCGCACGTGCTCGGCGTGCTGCGCCTCCAGCAGCGACCGCAGTTCTGCCGTCATCGGGAACACGCGCCCCTCGCGGTTCTTAGTCGTGCCCGCGTCGAGTCGGACCTCGCCCGCCCTGAAGTCCACCTGACGCCACTCCAACGGCAATATCTCGGAGGCGATCCGCCAGCCGGTGAGGTACGCGAAGGTGATGACCGGCCGGATCGCTTCCGGCAGGTGCGCCAGCGCCGCCTGGTATTGCTCGGGCTCGAAGAACCCTGTCCGCGTGTTGTCCTCGCGCAGCATCGGGATGTGCGGCCGATGTAGCAGCTTCGTGGCCTGCATGGCCAGTGAGAACATCCGCTTGAGCAGCGCCAGCTCGCGGTTGATCTCCGCGTTCGACGCCGGCCGGCGCTGCTCGGGCTCAACCTGCTTGGTACGGTCCGGCAGCGTTATTCGCCCGGCTGCACGGCGGTGACTTGCGTTACGACCACTGCCGCGGTCGCTGGTTACTGTGGGGTCCGCCTCGTTGGGCATCAGACCCCGACGCAGCCATCACGCGCCTCGCCCTGGACTTCGCACGAGCCGAGGCCGTCACTATTGGCGATCGTGACCAGCGCGAGCGCGTCTTCAAAGCGGCGATCCGCCTCGAACGCCGCGATACCCTGCACAGCATGCTCGCCCTCGCGCAGGACTTCAGGCCGATCGCCGACACGGGCGGCGGTTGGGACGCGGACCCGTGGCTGCTCGGCGTACCGAATGGCGTCGTGGATCTGCGGACCGGCGAGCTTCGGCCGGGCCGGCGCGAGGACCGCATCACGATGCAGACCGCAGTCCCCTACGATCCCGAGGCGACGTGCCCGCGGTGGAAACAGTTCCTCGTCGAGATCTTCGCGGACGACGAAGAACTCATCGGATTCGTACAGCGGGCAGTCGGGTACTCGATCACCGGCATCACGTCCGAGCAGTGCCTGCTCGTGCTCTACGGCACCGGCGCCAACGGCAAGGGCACGCTCACGATCACGCTCAAGTTCGTGCTCGGGGATTACGCCTGGAACATGCCGTTCTCGACGATCGAGATGCGCAACCGGGCCGCCATCCCGAACGACCTGGCGGCGCTCGTCGGCCGGCGGTTCGTCATGGCCTCGGAGACGAACGACGGCGCCCGTCTCAACGAGGCGCGCGTCAAGGCGCTGACCGGGTGTGACCCGATCACCGCCCGGTTCCTGCACGCCGAGTTCTTCACGTTCGCGTGACCTCCCGGACCTGCGCGCCAAGCTGGCCCGATTGCAGATCGACGCGGCCCGCGCGAAGCGCGCCTACGACGCGGCCGACGCGGAGTGGCGCCGGGAACGTGAGACCCACTACCGGCCGCAGATTGCCGCGAAGGTCGCGGCGCTCGACGCCGCCCTGGAGGCCGCCCGCCGCGCGAATGACGAACTCGGCCAGATCGGGATGCAGGCGCGCGCGGATGGCGGGGCCGGGGCCTTCTGGTACGAGTTGCTGTGGCCGGAGTTGGCGCGCGAAACGCCGAACCGCGCCACGCGTCTGGACATGTGGCGCGCGTGTCTCAGGCGCAACGGCTGGCCCGTTTCGTGATCGCGGGGAATGCGTTGCAGGCCGCGGCTGGCGGCCTGTCTGAAGCTCGCCGGGTTCCCCGCGCCGCCCATGCGGTTCTCCGGCCCGGCGGGCGCCAGCCGTCGTGACGGAGCGCCTGGGCGTGCCATCGGGCAAAAGGTAGTAGGGTCGGGGTGAGTCGAGAACGCGCGCCAGGTAGCGTTTATACGCTTAATCGACATGACCTGCGAGCAGTGCGGGACCAGCTTCACGCCCCGGCGGCGGCGCCGGGACGCTCGGTTCTGCCGGCCGGCCTGCCGGGCGCGCTGGCACGCCGCGCGCCGGGCGGCCGTGCTCGCCGAGCTGGGCGAGGCCCTGGCCCGCGCGGCGGCGCTGGTTCGCGAGCTGTGCGAGGGGTGCGGACGTTAGTTCGGTTAGCGGAGCCCCGTAGAGAAGCTACTGGCTCTTCACGGGACTTGCCGATAAGATCAGTCGGCGGTTCGCGTCTGTGACTGGGCCGCCCAGGGGTTTCTTATGACCATCGTCACCGCGGAACCCGAGCGGGTCCAGATACAGTACACAGGCTCTTTTCCCGAGCCAGTGTTCGGCGTCCTGGGGAACCCGGCCAAGTTGTACGCAAATCTGTTACGGCACTTAGCCCCCTTCGGTGCGGACGTGCGCAGTCTGAGTATCAATCTCTCGGTGCTCGCGGAGGCGAATGTCAGTTGCCTGTTGTCATCGGCGGGGTTTGGGTCTGTCCGAGTCTGGCTGGATCACCTGGAAGTGCTGCTCCCAAACGCGGAGAGTCGAAGACAGGTTGAACAGGTTATCGACCACGCTTGGTCTGTCATGTTAGAGACGGATGAATCACTGCGACCAGTGAGACACGCGATCACTTTGTTCGTGTGGGCTCGCTTCAAGGACGAGACGTTCAGTTCCTACATTCGGAAATTCGTGACAACGCCTCCGAACGATACTCGATGGAAAGCAGTGGTTGAGTTTAGGGAGACGGCCGAAAACGGAGCGAACATCGGCTCGGTCCATCTTGAAGAGGCAGCGACGATACCCGAGGGCCTGTTTTTGCGATCAGTCGTGGACTTGGGGGCTGCCGTCCCCGAAATGCGCGAATTGGTGCCACGATTCATGGAGCGGCTTAGCGCGCAGCTGAAGAGCCTGGACCTCGAGCTTCCTCTTAGGGTTGAATAAGAGTGATGGATGTGTACCAGCCGGTCGAGCCACGGCGTGACGCTCCGAGGTCACGGGAAGCCACTGGCGAGACGGCGTTCCCGCCTCCGGTCTTGGGCTGGTATCATCTCGCAGTGAATTCCTTCGCCCCACTCGGAAACCTGATAACGACCGCAACGGAGGAGCCGAGAACCCGCAAGGCGCTGCTGCCAGCGATTCAGGCTGGTATGCTTTCTGAAGCTGAACCGGAAGCCCTGCGACCTGAGGATGTGACTTATCGTTCGCTCGGTTTGGAGCTCGGCCGTCACCAGATTCCGTCGCTGGGTGAGATCTTCGGAGAAGTTGAGCCTCTACTACAAGGACTCAGATATCGATTCCTAACGGGGGCTCAGCCTGCACCCACTCTTCGCAGATCGCGAATCGAGACCGCACGTGAGGTTGACGCCTTTGCTCAGACGGCAGGCGCGCGTGCGGATGTGTCCGTAGTTGGAGAACTGTGTCTGCGGCTTCTGCCTGAAACCGAAGACGTGTTCGTGACCGTTACCCATGACCCCGAGGACGGGACTGCGGGACTCCACTTCCGCGTTCGAACGTCTGCACCGATCGACACCGTTGTCGCCGCCGAGGATCGGCTTCATGAAGCCCTGTTCGAGCGGATCTCTTCCGCGAGGCGTTCACTGTTTTCGATTGGTTACGAGTTTGTCCGCAGAACGACATGAATCCGCTGGACTTCCTGAATGTAGCCCGCAATCTGAGTGGATCAGCTCAGGAGTCGGAGCGACGGACGTCTGTCGGACGGTCGTACTATGCAGTGTTCAACCACCTCCGCCTCAAACTGGAGCCAATGAAGCGGCTGCCCGGAACAGCCGAAGATCATCAGGCAGTGGTCCAATACCTGACGTCGGCAAACCACGCCCAGCTATCCTCGGTCGGCCAGTCCCTAAAGGACCTCCGGACGAGTCGAAACCTCGCTGACTATGACATGGCAGTGGCTGTTAGCCAGGACCAGAGCCGGCTTGCGCAGCGATAAGCGCGCTTCTCCCCTACCGCAGCAGACGAGAGTCCGAGAATCGGTGACTCGGTGTCCGACGTGTGAAGGGCGTGAGGCGTGAAAGAACCTTCGTGCCTGCGCCCAAGCGGCCGTAACTTGAAACGTAACTCTCCCGGCAGAATCCAGCCCTACCCAGTACTACCCGGCACTACTTCGGGACGCGAATTCCAGGAAATCCACCAGTTTCCGGTGGGTTTTGGGGTCGCGCGTAAAACTGCAAAACCTCCATCCCCGGTTCGATCCGGGCGGCGCCTCCAAACTTTTCCGAATAAATTCGCGACTTTCGCTTCGGCGTCCCCGGCGACTGTCCCTGCGATTGTCCCTGTCAGCCCGGCGGGGCGTCGCTGGGCACGCCGGGCAGCAGGCCTCAAGGCCGATTGACGGCGGGTCTGCCGCTGGCCCGACTCACGGCATTGATGATTCACGGTGAGTCGTGTAAGCTCGGCCCGTGATCCGATCGTTCGGGGACGCCGGGACGGCCGATGTCTACTACGGTCGAGAGACCAAGGCCGCGCGCCGGCTCCCGAAACCGCTGTGGCCGGTGATCCGGTGCAAGCTCGACGCGCTGCACCGCGCGCGGACGCTGCAGGATCTCCGGCTGCCGGCCGGCAACCGCCTGGAGGTGCTCACCGGCGATCGGGCCGGGACCTTCAGCCTGCGGGTCAACGACCAGTATCGGATCACGTTCCGATTCGAGGATGGCCATGCCTACGACGTCGTCTGCGAGGACTCTCACTGACGGCCCGCGGTCCGTGCTGGACCTGAAGCGGCCCCCGACCGCGCCCGGCGAGATGTTGCTCGAGGAGTTTCTGCGGCCGGCCGGCCTCACCCAGGTAGAGGCCGCGCGGCGGATGCGGATGCCGCTCAACCGACTGAACGAAATCATCCGGGGTAGGCGCGGGATCACGGCCGACACCGCGCTCCGTCTGGCCCGCCTGTTCAAGATGTCGCCTGAGTTCTGGATGGGGCTGCAGGCCGACTCGGATCTCTGGCGCGCGGCGCACGCGCTGCGCAAAGCCGGATAACCACCCGTCGGCGGCTAGGGTCGCTCCCGACAAGCCGGCCATCCGCGCCGGTTGCCGCCGATGTCGTTCTCCATGAAGTTGACGGGCCACAAGACGCGGAGCGTCTTCGATCCCCGGTTCGAATCCGGGCGGCGCCTCCACGCTTTTTCCTGTGAAACCCACGGCCCCTTGCGCCGGGCGGCCCCCGCGGGGGGGCGGGCCCCGGGGTGACCG
>CAYHSN010000014.1:8849-16428 GCA_964359235.1 uncultured Vicinamibacterales bacterium
TCCCACGCGGGGCGGCCCCCCCCCGTTTTTCCCTCAACCCCCCCCGCCCCCGGGCGCCGCGCCCCCCGGCGGGCGCGCGGGACCAGGGGTTCACCTATGCCACACGCCTGAACGGGGTCGAGACGTGCATGCTTGCACTTCGTGCAGGCATGGCCTACCCTGTGTGCATGCAGTACACGGTCAGAGGCATCCCAGCCGCGGTGGACGAGGAGATTCGCCGGCGGGCCCGGCAGGCCGGCAAGAGCCTGAATGAGGTGGCGGTCGACGCCCTCGCCGCGGGGCTCGGGTTCGGCCAGGGGGGCTTCGTCCGCCGCGACCTGAGCGACATCGTGGGCACCTGGAAGAGAAACGCCGCCATCGAGGCCGCGCTCGCCGCCCAGGACCAGGTTGACGCGGATCTCTGGAAATGAGGCTCGCGCTCGACACCAACCGCTACGTCGACCTCTGCAAGGACCAAGAAGAAACGGTACGGCTCGTTGCCACGGCCGACGCGGTGTTTCTGCCCTTCGTCGTCGTGGCAGAGCTGCGCGCGGGGTTCGCCATGGGCCGCCGGGCGGTCGAGAACGAGCGCGTGCTGCGCCGGTTCCTGATAAAGGACGGCGTCCACGTGCTCTTCGCGGACGACCAGACGACGTTTCATTACGCGACCGTGTTTCGGCAGCTTCGACTGCAGGGCACGCCGATTCCCACCAACGACATCTGGATCGCCGCGCTCGTCCTGCAGCACAACCTGGCCCTGCACGCGAGGGATCGGCACTTCGATCACCTGCCGCAACTGGCTCGCGTGTGAGGACGCTCGACTCTGCCGGATCCACGGCCGAGGAGAAACCCCATGCAGTGTTCGCTCGACACCGACGAAGCCGGTCGCTTCATCTGCACGCTGACAGAGGGCACAATCGTCACCACGGTCACGGCCTCGAACGTGCCGGCGGCAGGGAACAACCTGCTGGACGCTCTCGAGAGCGTTCAAGCCACGGGCCTCGGGGAGTGCTGGTGGGAGGAGCAGGGCGGCGACTATCGCTGGCTGTTCCGTCGTGACGGCGACCGGTTGACCGTGGCCGTCATGTGGAGCGCCGGTACGCTCACGGGCTGGCAGCACGTGTTCCGCGCGGAGTGCGACCTGGAATGGTTCGCCGGCAGAGTGCGCGGCGAATTCGAACGAATCCGCGCAATCGTATGATTATCGTAGAGCAGTGGTCAGGCCGCCATTGCCGCGACTAGCTCCCGGACGCTCTTGAGCTTCTCCACCGACTCGATGAGCTCGAGCGATCGAACGATCCGACCCTTCGCCAGAAACACTTCGGCGTTCTCCGTGAACTTTCCGTGCAGATCTTCCCGGGTGAACGGGCGCTCGGGGCCGCCACGATAGCGATCGTCCGAGGGCTGCACGAACCTCCGCCCATCCTGCAGCTCGACCTCGACGATGCTGCGAATCCGATCGAAACCTTTCGCCTCGATCTCGGGATCGAAAACGGGATCGACCAGCGTCATCATCCGCTGCACGGGCTGGCTCGACACGAACTCGTCGCTGAACTCGTTGATCCCCGCCTTCCGCCGCAGGACGATGGCGGCCATCATGAACGGCGGGCAGAACTTGGCCTCGAGCTCGGTCCTGGCGGTGCGGTAGCGCAAAGGGTTGAGGATGTTCGACCCGGCGCGCAGCGTGATGCGCTTGACCTCGCCGGGTGTGATGTCGTGCTCGGTCACGAGCTTCAGCATCGCGTCCATGCTGGGATGTCCCAGGACGCCGCACGGGTACGGTTTCACCGATACGCCTGGATCGACGATGGTGTGGGGATTGCCAAGGACAGGCACGATCTTCTCGACGTCAGCGCCCCCGCCCAAGACCTGAAAGAAGCCCCACTGGCCGTCCAGGGCATCGGCGGCCGCGGTGAATCCGTCCGCGGCCAGCAACGCTGCCATCACGCCGTTCTCGGCCGCGCGGCCAACGTGCAGCGGCTTCGTCATGGATCCGAAGTTGACCCGGATGCCGCTGGCCATGCTCGCCGCGATGCCGATCGCATGAGCGGTCTTCTCGGCGTCGAGCTTCAGGAGCTTCGCCGTGCTTGCGGCCGCCGCGAACGTCCCGATCGTGCCCGACGAGTGGAAGCCGCGCTGGTAGTGATCGGGCTTGATGGCCTCGGCGATCTTGCACTCGACCTCGAATCCGGTGAGAAAGGCTTCGAGGAACTGCGCGCCTGACACATCGAGTCGCTCTCCCACGGCCAGCGAGGCCGCGAGCGCCGGAACAGTGGGATGAGTGAGGAGTCCGTAGACGCGGTCTGGCGAGGCCGAGAGCTGCGTGTCGTCCCAGTCCATGGCGTGACCGCTCGCGCCGTTGGCGAGCGCCGCCAGCGCGATCGGCGCCCTGAGCGCCTCTGGTCCCAGAACCGTCGCCTCGAACTGGCCGCCGCGACTCTTGATCACGCGCCGGACGATGGCGGAGCCCGTCGCGGTGGCGCCTCCCAGGACGACCCCGAACCCGTCGATCAAGCACCGCTTCGCTTCCGTGATGACCTTCGCCGGGAATTCCTCGAGCCGCGCTCGCTGGATGAACGTCACCACCGCAGACGTCACGCCGGCAGGGTAGCTCGGCGTGGCCGGCTTCTGCGGGCTCGCGGCGCCCGGCTCGGCGCCTGCGGCCTCGAGGGGCGTGCCCGGGCCCGCCAGCGAGGTTGCGGCCACCGACGCGGCCCCGCACGACGCCAGGTGCAGGAACTCTTTTCGAGAGAGCGCCATGGACAGGCTCCTTTCACGGGTCATTTTCTGAGTGGCACGATCGGGAGGACGATGTGCGACGGACGATCGCGATCGTGGTAGACGGTGTTGTCCGCGGCCACCATTCGGCGATTGCGACCCAGGGGCTCGCCCGTGTTCGGATTCAGGTCAAACCGCGGAAAGTTGCTGCTCGAGATGTCCACCCGGATGCGATGCCCCTTCTTGAACACGTTGGCGGTCGGAAACGGCTCGATCGTGAATTCGTACACGTCGCCCGGCTTCATCAGCTCTGCCCGCTCCGGTGTCTTCCGATACCGGGCCCGGACGATGCCGTCGGTCAGGTTCATGTCGAAGCCGAAGGGGTAGTCGCGGCTTGGCGGATACAGGTCGATGAGCTTCGCGGTGAAGTCGGTGTCCACTGCCGACGATGACGCGAAGAGCTTGACGACGATTGGACCAACCACCTGCACGGCCTCGCTCAACGGCTCGCTCTGAAACACCACCACATCGTCGCGCGCCCTGAGCGGCAGATACGGAGACTGCGATCCGAGGAAGCCCTTCGACGGATCGCCCTCGAACGGCCGCTCGCGCTGGTTGAACGCGCCTGCCGCGACCAGGCCCGCCTGGCTCGAGAACGACCCGCCGATGGTCGGAACGGGGGAGCGCGGGTCGTACGAGTAGGTCGTCGGCGCTCCGCCCGGCTTCGGCAGCGTCGTGCTGAGCGTGCCGTCCTCGTGGAAGTAGTGCGGAACGAATCTGGTTTCAGGCAGCGGCCACGTCGTGGCGCTCGTCCAGAACCCGCCGTGGTGGAGGCGACCCTGCGCATCCTTGCGCCCGTCGCCGGTTCCCATGACGAACAGGCGCACGGGCGGCTCGCGATCGAGGCCTGTGGCCTTGCCCTTCACGAAATGGTCGAACCAGCGCACGTGGAACGCGACGTCGAAGTCCGCGATGCCGGCGTCGGCACCGAACCCGACTTCGCCCGCGGATGTCCCTTCGTTGCGTCCGTGGAGCCACGGCCCCATGAGCAGGCGCATCGGCGAGCGCTTCAGCTTCGCCAGACCGACGAAGTTGTTGATGGCGCCGGCGGTGTACGCGTCGTACCAGCCTGACACGTGCAGCATGGGGATGTCCGCCGTCCCGGCGAAATGCTCCGACCAGTTCAGGTCACCCTGCTTCCAGTACTCGTCGTAGTCGCCGTGCGTCAGCATGTCGAACATGTAGCGCTCGAAGTTGGGCGCGGTCGACAAGGGCCCCAGTCCATCGCGGGCGCGGAAGGCGGCAATCCATGCGGCGACGCGCTCGGTCCTGGCGGCCTCGCGGGCGATGAAGTCATTCTCCTGCGCGGCCATCTGCGCGAAGGCCCAGCCGAGCTGCTGGGCCAGCTCGAAGGCCCCGTGGTTGCGGATCTTGTGATGCCAGCCGTTGTACAGCCCGCCCATGTTCAACACGATCGTCTTCAGGTGTGGCGGGCCCAGGATCGCGGCGGACGCCTGCGTGTGCGCGGCGTAGGAGGTCCCCCACATGCCGATCTGCCCGTCGGTGTAGGGCAGGCGCGCCAGCCATTCGATGGCGTCGTACCCATCGCGCCCCATGCCGACGTACTTGGACTGGACTCCTTCGGACCGGTAGGTGCCGCGGTCGTCCTGCACCGCGACGACGTAGCCGTGCGCGGCGAGCGCCCGGGCCTGCTCGACGAGCGCCCGGCCTTTCTTGTTGTAGGCGGTGCGGTGGAGCAGCAGCGGGAGTCTGGTGGCGATCGGCGCGCCGCCCTGCGCCGGGCGATAGACGTCGGTGGCGAGGCGCACGCCGTCGCGCATGGGCACCATCAGGTCTTCCGCGACCGCCACGACCTCGAGCGGCGCGCGGGGCGCCTGCGCGGCGAGCGTCAGGGCCGCCAGGCTGACCATCGTCACGAGCGCTGAGAGGAGCTTTTCCACGCCTTGCGCCCTCCGATGGGCAGACTGTAGCGCCGGAGGCTGTTGGATTCAAGGGCACACTGATTCCTGGCGCCCAGCGCGCATCGGCCTCGTCTGGCGCGCTTGCATTTAGTTCGATAATGAAATATCTTATGCCTGATAATTCGATATCGTATGAATAAGCTCCGGGTCGTCAGGCGCGTGCACCGGGCGGCGAGAGACGTGGTCGCCCTGGTGGAGCAGGCGGCCGCCCAGGCGGGCCTCACGGCCGCCGAGGTGGACGTGCTCGGCGCCGTCGCCGAGCGGGCGCCGTGTCCGGTGGGGGAGATCGCCGCGGAGACCGGCTACAAGCCGTCGACGCTCACGAGCATCCTCGACCGCCTCGCCGCGCGCGGCTGGGTCACACGCGCGCTCAGCGCCGACGACCGGCGGTCGTTCGTCGTGGACATGACATCGGGGGGGACGCGCGCCGCGCGGCAGCTCGAGAACCGCCTGGCCGCGCTCGAACGCGCCGTGCGGCGTCAGGTGCCGCGCGCCGACCTCGAGGCGCTCGAGGCGTTGCCATCGCGCCTCGGGCCCGTCGCGAGACTGGCGCGCTCGTGAGGCATGAGGAGGGATGAGACGTGGTGCACAACGATCTGCGTGCGATCGGCTTCGCCCGGCGCCGTCAGCACGAGCGATGGCGCCGCCTGGTCCGGTACGCGCTGCTGTTTGTGGCGACGGCGCTGCTGGCCAACGCGCTCATCGGCGACAACGGCCTGACGGCGCTGTGGCGCTCGCGCCGCGAGACCGACGCGCTGAGGGCCGAGGTCGAGCGCCTGCGGGCCGACGGCGTCCGCCTCCGCGACGAGGCGCGGCGGCTGCGTGAGGACCCGGCGGCCATCGAAGAACTGGCGCGGCGCGAGCTGGGGCTGATCAAGCCGGGTGAAAAGGTGGTGGTCGTGGCGCCTCGGCCGAAGTAGGCAAGCGGCGGGTTTTTCACGTATCATGCCCCTCGCCAGAACCAAAGGAGGACACGTGCGACGCACTCGACTCACATGTCTGATGCTCATTGTGGTGGCGGCCGCGTTGACCGCCTGGACGCCCGCGCCCGCCTCGGCGCAGGACACCGGCACGCTCCGGCGCCCGGACGTCATTTACGTGCCGACGCCGCCCGAGGTCGTCGACGCGATGCTCAAGGTCGCGAAGGTCGGTCCCAACGACGTCGTCTATGACCTCGGCTGCGGCGATGGCCGCATCGTCGTGGCGGCCGTGAGGGATTTCGGCGCCCGCGCCGGCATCGGCATCGACATCGACCCGGAGCGGATCAAGGAAGCGGAGGCCAACGTCCAGACAAGCGGCGTGGCCGGCAAGGTGAAGATCCGCAACGAGGATCTGTTCGAAGCCAACTTCAGCGAAGCGTCGGTCGTGACGCTCTACCTGCTGCCGTCGCTCAACCTGAAGCTGCGGCCGAAGCTCTGGAAAGAGCTGAAGGTCGGCACGCGCATCGTGTCGCACGCCTTCGACATGGGCGACTGGCCGCCCGAGCAAACGCTCGAGGTCGATGGCCGGACCGTGTACTACTGGACGATCACCGAAGACGTGAAAAAGAAATCGGCGGGGCAATAGAAGGAGGCCGTGATGACCGGGCACCGTGTTCTTTGTGCGGGCGTGGCGACGTGTCTGTTCGTGGCGTGGGCTGCCGGCGCGTTCGCGCAGACGCCGGCGCAGGCCGCACCGCCGCCGGCGCAGGCCGCACCGCCGCCGGCGAGTCCGGCCGACGTCGCCTCGCTCGACGCCATCATGACGGCCGTCTACGACGTCATCTCCGGATCCGCGGGGCAGTTGCGCAACTGGGACCGCATGCGGTCGCTGTTCGTTCCGGGTGCGCGGCTCATCCCGGCCGTGCCGAAGAAGGAGGGCGGCGCCGAGGCGCGCGTCCTGAGCGTCGAAGACTACATCGCGCGCTCGGGGCCGCGCATGGAGAAGGACGGGTTCTTCGAGCGCGAGATCGCGCGCAAGGTCGAGCGCTTCGGGAACATCGCGCACGTCTTCAGCACCTACGAGTCGCGCCGCACCCAGAACGATGCGAAACCGTTCGCACGCGGCATCAACAGCTTCCAACTGCTGAAGGACGGCGACCGGTGGTGGATCGTCACCATCTACTGGGACTCCGAACGCCCCGACAACCCGATCCCGCCCGAGTACCTGCCCAGGCGCTGACCGCATGCACCGCCCCGCGCGCGTCTCGCGCACGACCGCGATCGCCATCACCCTGACGCTCATGGTGATGGCGGGCACCGGGGGATTCCTCTTTGAACGGTTTTCCAGGCTGCCGCCGATGCTGCCCGTGCACCTCGGGCGTGGCGGGATCCCGGATCGCTGGGCACTCCGGTCGTGGCCGCTCGTGATGATGCCCGTGTTCATCCAGCTCGCGCTGGCGATCATCTTCGGGTCGATTACGGCGATCCTCCTGTGGCGTGCGACGCCGGCCGCGGCGAAGACCGACGAGGTCCCTCACGGGCAGGAGACCTCGTACCGCCACGCGGACGATCAGCGGATGGGGGCGGCCGGAGAGGCGGTGGCGCTGCTCGCCTTCGTGTGGATTGCCTTCCAGGGGCTGGCGGCTGTGCGTGTGGTTCGGCTGTGGGAAGGCGGCGGCGGCAACCTGGGCTCCATTTACGCGCTCGGGTTGCTCACGGCGATCGTCCTGTCGGTCGTCATCGCGACACGCGGCATCGCGGCCATCGGGCGCGCGCCCGTCCACGTCGCGGCCGACGGTCCGCACTGGCGGCTGAACGTGCTCTATGTGAATTCCGCCGACCCGGCGCTGTTCGTGCCCGCCAGGGGCGGCGTCGGCTACACGCTCAACTTCGGACGCCGCGCGGCCGTCGTGCTGCTTGCCGCCGTGCTCCTCATCGGCGTCGGTCTGCCGATCGTGATCATCCGTTTGCTGACGCGGT
>CAYHSN010000015.1:0-15683 GCA_964359235.1 uncultured Vicinamibacterales bacterium
TCGGCGAGGACATCGAGCCGAGGCTGCGCGAGCTGCTGCAGCCGAAGACCACCGATTAGCCCGCCAGCCGCCGCTTCCCTCTCCGTTGCGGCACGCGGCGCATGAGGCCGCTCGCCGCGGCGCGGTCCAGGACCACCTCGACATCCGGGTGCAACTGCAGGAACGACGCAGGCAGGTGCGGTGTGATCGGACCTTCGATCATACGGCGCACGGTCGCCGCTTTCTTGCGTCCCGTGGCGACGAGCACGATGCGCCGGGCGCCGAGAATCGTGGCCATGCCCATGGTCAGAGCCCGGCGGGGCACACGGTCGAGGCGACCGCCGAAGAGCGCGGCGTTGGCGCGACGCGTCGCCGGCGTCAGCGGGGCGCAGTGCGTGCCGGCCACGAGTGAGCGACCGGGCTCGTTGAAGCCAATGTGGCCGTTCGCGCCGAGGCCGAGCAGCAGGAGATCGATTCCGCCCGCCCTGCGGAGTGCGCGCTCGAACCGCGCGCACTCCGCATCGGGCCGGCGCGCGGCGCCGCGCAGGACGTGGATCCGGCGGCGGTCGATGTTGACGCGCGAGAAGAGGTGGCGCTCCATGAACGCGCGGTAGCTCGCGGGGTGCGCGGATGGCAGGCCCCAGAATTCGTCCAGATTGAAAGACGTCGCGCTCGAGAAATCGATTCCCCTGCGCGCCGCTCGTGCAGCCAACTCGTCGTAGAGCGGCAGTGGCGTGCGGCCGGTGGGCAAGCCCAGAACGAGGTCCGGCTTTCGACGAAGCGCGGCCGCGATCTGGCTGGCCACGGCGGACGCCGCGCTGCGGAGATTGACGTAGACGCGGATTCTCACGATCGAACGCTCTGCGACGTCCTAGTCGCTCTTGTAGACCGGAATGCCCGCGGCGCCGCGGGCCTCGGCGAGCGCCAGCCGCACCGCCCCGGCCGCCGGCTCGCGGCCGAGCAACTGGATGCGCGCGCGCGGCGCCACGGGCGGCAGCAGACGTGACATGTCCTGCGCGAGCAGCGGAACGGCCTGAAAGATGCCGCCCGCGAGCACGAAATCGAACGTCGCGCCCTGCAGCCCCAGGCGCCCGGCGACAGCCTCGGCCGCCGACACCAGCGCCTGAGCCCCGGCCTCGATGATCCCCGCAGCGACCGTGTCGCCTTCGGCCGCCGCGGCCTGCACGTGGCGCGCGAGCGCCGCGATGGCCGTCGGCCGCAACGCGTGCGCGTACACCTCGTGAATGAGGTCCGAGGGCCGACCGGCGTTGAAGTGCTCCAGGACGCGCGGCGTGAGCGACGTCGTCCGCCCGCGGCGATCGGCTTCGCGGACGACCGCGCGCAGCGCGAGGCGGCCCATCCAGTACCCGCTCCCCTCGTCGCCGAGCAGATACCCCCAGCCGCCCGCCCGCACCGCTTCCCCTCGTGCGTTGCGTCCGTAGACGATCGAGCCCGTCCCCGCGATGATCACGACGCCAGGGGCATCGCCCACGCCGGCCTCGAGCGCGATGAGGGCGTCGTTGACGACGAGCACTTTCGCCTTGTGACCGATGCGGGCCATGATGCCGCGGATGATCGCGAGGTCGGCTTCACGGTCGACACCGGCCATCCCGAGACAGATTGCGGCCGGCACGATGCCGCGCTCGCCGAGCGCGTCCTCCATCACCTGATGGAGCACCTTCTCGACCTCCAGCTCGCCGGAGGCCTGCAGGTTCGCGCCGCCGCCGCGCGCTTCGGCGAGCACGCGGGCCTGCTCGTCGGCGAGCTGACAGACTGTTTTCGTGCCGCCGGCATCGATGCCGAGGACGTGCAGCATGGGCAGGGTCTCGATCCCTCCCAAGTATAGCCCCCCGTACTGCCCCCCCGGGGGCGCGCAGGAGCGCGCATCGTTGACAGAGAGATTCGCAAGTGTGTTACAGTGCGGGGTTTTCTCATGCGGCGCGTGAGCCTGCCCTTCTCTCTCCGCGCTCTGCCCCTCGCGGCAATCGCCCTGGCGTCCGCACTCGTCGCGCCGATGCCCGGCGTCCGCGCGGCGTCGCCGGCCTCCGAGATCCGCGCGCTGTGGGTGCTGCGCTCTTCGCTCGTCTCGCCCGCGTCGGTCGCTGCCGTGGTGTCCTCCGCGCGCACCTATGGCTTCAACGCCCTGCTGGTTCAGGTGCGCGGCCGCGGCGACGCGTACTACGCGAGCCAGCTCGAGCCGCGCGCCGAGGAGCTGAGCTCGCAGCCGGGCTCGTTCGACCCGTTGCAGGAGTTGCTCGCCGTCGCGCATGAGGCCGGTCTGAAGGTGCACGCGTGGGTCAACGTGAGCCTCGTCTCGAGCGCGTCGGACATGCCCGGCTCCCCGAGCCATCTCGTGTACGAGCACCCGGATTGGCTGATGGTGCCGCGGGCGCTGGCGCGCGAGATGGCGGGCGTCGATCCGGCGAGCCCGGCGTACCTGGGGCGGCTGTCACGCTGGACGCGAGCCCAGGGCGGCGAAGTCGAGGGACTGTACGCGTCGCCGCTGAACGCGGCGGCCGTCGAGCATCTGACGTCGGTCGTCGCCGACCTCGCCGGACGCTACGCGCTCGACGGGCTGCATTTCGACTACATCCGGTATCCGGACGACCGCTTCGATTACAGCCGCTCGGCGCTGGCGGCGTTCCGATCGGCCGTCGGCCCGGAGATCGGCGACGCCGAGCGGCGGCGTCTCGATGCGCTTGCCGAGAACGATCCGCTCGCGTATCCCGACAACCTGCCAGAACCGTGGACCCGTTTCCGCCGCGCTCAGCTCTCGGCGCTCGTGATGCGCCTGCGCACGGCCGCGAAGGCGCAGCGCCCGAACGCGCTGGTGAGCGCCGCGGTGGCGCCCGATGTCGACGAGGCCTTCAGCCACAGGCTGCAGGACTGGCGCGCCTGGCTCGAAAGCGGTCTGATCGACGCGGTCTGCCCCATGGCCTACACACAGGAGACGCCAACCTTCGCGCGCCAGATCGCGTCGGCTCGCGGGCTGGCCGGGACGCGCGCCGTCTGGGCCGGGATCGGCGCCTACCGCCTCACGCCCGCCCAGACCGTGCAGCACGTGCAGATCGCTCGCCAGCAGGGCGCCGACGGGTTCGTGCTCTTCTCGTACGACAGCCTGAACGGCGGCGACCGCGCGCGCGACCTGTACCTCTCGCAGGTGAGCCGCGCGCTCTTCCCCGTGGCGGGAGGATCAAGAGAATGAAGTTCTGACTTCGCCCTTCCCCGTCCCTGCCTGCTACACTGTCGCGCCATGCACCCACTCGATCTGGCGATTCTCGTCGCCTACCTCGCCGGTGTGGTGCTCTTTGGGGCGTATTTCTCTCGCGGACAGCGAACCGTCGCCGACTACTTCGTGAGCGGCAAACGGACGCCGTGGTGGGCGATCATGGGCTCGATCGTCGCCACCGAGACGAGCACCGTCACGTTCATCAGCGTCCCGGGCTACGCCTACAACGCCAACTTCACGTTCCTGCAGCTCGTCATCGGCTACATGATCGGGCGCGTGATTGTCGTGCTGCTCTTCGTGCCCGCGTATTTCCGCGGCGAGCTGCTGACGGTGTATCAACTGCTCGGGCAGCGCTTCGGGACCGCGGTGAAGCGGTTCGCATCGGGCCTCTTCCTGCTCACGCGCAGCCTCGCAGACGGCTTTCGCCTGTTCGCCACCGGTCTCGTGCTGGCCGCCTTGCTGCGCACCATGCCGGCCATCGACGCCGTGGCGATCGCCTGGGTTCCGGGGCTCGACCCCACCTTCACGGTCCTCCTCGCGTCGGTGCTCATCATGGGCGTCGCGACGATCGTCTACACGTATCTCGGCGGAATGGCCGCCGTCATCTGGACTGACGTCGCGCAGCTCGTGATCTACCTCGCGGGCGCGGTCCTCGCCGCCGTCATGCTGGTCGGCAAGATCCCCGGAGGCTGGAGCGAGATCGTCCGGGTCGGCGACGCCGCGGGCCGCTTCCGCCTCTTCGATTTCACCTGGGACATCACCCGCAGCTACACGTTCTGGTCGGGTGTGGTCGGTGGCGCGTTTCTGACGACGGCCACGCACGGGACCGATCAGCTCATGGTGCAGCGGTATCTCTGCGCCGACAACCCGCGCCATGCCCGCGTGGCCCTGCTCTGGAGCGGCGCCGTCATCTTCGCGCAGTTCGTGCTGTTTCTCGGCATCGGCGCGATGCTGTACGTCTACTACACGGGCTACGCGCCCGGTGAGATCGCCTCGTTCACGCGGGATGGCCGGCTGCTCACCGACCGCATCTTTCCGCACTTCATCGTGACGCACCTGCCCACGGGCGCCGTCGGGCTCGTGCTCGCCGCGATTTTCGCCGCGGCCATGTCCACACTGTCATCGTCGCTCAACTCCTCGTCGGCGGCCGCGCTCGGCGATTTCTACATCCCCATCACGGGTGAGCGCCGCTCCGCCGCGCACTACCTGCGCGTGTCGCGCCTGATGACCGCCGTCTGGGGCGCCGTGCAGATTGCGGTCGCGATGTCAGCCATCCGCCTGTCGAGCCGTGTGGTCGACGAGGTCCTCGGCATCGCGTCGTTCACAAACGGCGTGATCCTCGGTCTGTTCTTCCTGGGCACCTTCACGCGCCGCGCGGGCCAGGCCTCCGCCTTCGCCGGCGTGCTCGTGGGCGCCACGGTGATGGTGAACGTCAAGCTCTTCACCGCGGTGTCCTGGCAGTGGTACGTGCTCATCGGATCGCTCACCACGCTCGGCGTGGGGGTGCTGGCGAGCCTCCTGCTCGACCGGCGGATCGCCGACTCGTGATCAGCGCCTGAGGGAAACGGTGGCCGACAGATTTGATCCGGTCCAGACGATGCTCCGCAACGCGGTCGCCACCCGCGCCTGCCCGGCCGTCGTCGTGGAGACCGGCACCGCATCGAACGTCGAGTGGCAGCACGCGGCCGGCGCGCTCACGTACGAACCCGACGCAGCTCCAGCGCGGCTCGACACCGTCTTCGATCTCGCGTCTCTGACCAAGGTCATCGCGACGGCGTCGCTGACCATGCGCGCCATCGACAGCGGGCGTCTCACGCTCGATGACCCCGTCGCGCGCTGGCTGCGCGACTGGCGCGGCCGCGATCGCGACATCGTCACGGTTCGCGATCTGCTCGCCCACTGCGCGGGCCTCACCGCGTACCTGCCGCTCTTTCGTGACTCATCGGGCCGCGCGGAGTTCGAGCACGCCATCTGCGCGCTCCCGCTCGAGTACCCGCCGCGGACGCAGGCGGTGTACAGCGACCTCGGGTTCGTGTTGCTGGGATTCATCCTCGAGGACGCGACCGGCGCGCGGCTCGCCGATCAATTCGCCGCGATCGCGTCGCTCGTGGATCCCGATCCGATCCTCTTCTCGCCTCCCCGCGCCTGGCGCTCGCGCGTCGCGCCGACCGAGATCGACCCGTGGCGAGGACGGCTGCTCGCCGGTGAGGTGCACGACGAGAATGCATGGGCGCTTGGTGGCGCCGCCGGTCACGCGGGACTTTTCGGCACGGCCGCCGCCGTCGGCCGCTTCGCGCGCCTGGTCCTGCAGACGCTGGAGGGCGACAGCGTCCTCACCCGCGCCGCAATACTGCGGACCTTCGTGCGCAAGACGACGATCCCGGGGAGTTCGCGCGCGCTCGCCTGGGACACGATGCTGCCCGCCTCGTCGTGCGGCAGCCGCATGAGCGCGCGCGCCTTCGGCCACACCGGCTTCACCGGCACTTCGCTCTGGATCGACCCCGAGCGGCGGATCTACATCGTCGTCCTCGCCAACCGGGTGCATCCCACGCGGGAGAACGAGGCGTTCAAAGCCCTCCGGCCGCGGATTCACGAGGAGATCATGCGGGGATGGGGCTTCTGACCCGGCCAAGGGACCGCGCCGGCAGTCTTTAGGGTGTGATGTCGAGCGCGCTACCCGGGTGGGCGGCCGGGCGGGCGGCCCGGTGGTCGAGTGGTCGTCGGACCGCTCTGGCCGCCGGCGCCCGGAAACGGCCGGATCGGCGGCCGTTCGCCGCTTCCCGTCCCGCGACGAATCTCGACGGGACCGCCCCCCGGCGGCATCACGCCCGGCCCGACGGGCCGGCCGGTGCGCGGGTCGATCCGCTGCTGTGGCATCCCCGGCATCTGAGGACCAGGCAGGCCGAGGCCCCCCGGCTGTCTCGTCAAGGCCGTGTAGACGAACTGCCACTCGTTGTAGCGGCTACGCCCGTTGTAGAGCCTGATCGAGGCTTCGGTCGATTTGCTCGCAACGCCGATGATGCCGGCTTGCACGCCGGGTGGCGTTGCCCCGCCGGCCTGAGCCGCGCCACCCTGCTGAACGACCGGCGCGCTCACCGCGCGGCCGCCCGCGCCACCGGCCGACTGGCCGCCGCTCGCGCCGCGTTCGCCTGCGGCACCGCGCGCCCCACTCGCACCGGCCCCCTGTGCGCCGGCGTAGAGGAGCTGAAACTCGCCCTTCTCGTCCTCCGCCATGGGGTCTTTGTATTTCCGGCGCAGGAACCGCTGCTGCGCGAGCACGTCGAGGCTTGGCGGAAACGCACCCGGGAACTTGCGCTGGTAGAGCGCGACCGCCCGCGCGTACTGCTCGCCGCGGAAGACGAGTTCCGCCTCTTTCTCACGTTGGATCTGATGGCGCCACACGGGCATCGCGACCGACATGAGCACACCCATCACGGCGATGCTCACGAGGAGCGCGGCCATGGCGTAGCCGCACTGGCCGGCCGCCGCGCGGACGCCTTGACCCTCTAAGTTCATGAGAGTATTATTCTTAGCCAGTCTTATGCTACCACACCTTAGACGTCCGGGCGGCGCCGCCGGCCGTTTCCCGTGGGCGGCGCTCGCGGCGTCTCTCCTGCTGGGCGCCTTTTTCGCGACCGCGTGCGACAAGATGCCGCTCCTCGCGCCGAGCGGCACCGTCATCAGCCTCTTCGCCAGCAGCACGGTGATGTCGACCACCGGCACCATCGAGATCACCGCGACTTTGATCGAGCAGGGCACCACGGCGGCGGCCGGCCAGCAGCAGGGCGCGACGACGGGCGCCGGGACGCCGGTCCACAACGGCACGCTCGTCACGTTCACCACGACCATCGGGTCGATCGATCCGAAGGAAGCGCGCACGCGCAACGGCCAGGTCAACGTGCGGCTGATCGGCGACGGCCGCTCGGGCGTCGCGAAGGTGACCGCGTTTTCCGGCGGCGCGCGATCCGCGGAACTCGATGTCAGCATCGGCGCGGCCGCGGCCGAACGCGTTGTCCTCACCGCCAGCCCGCAGACGGTGCCGGCATCGGGTGGAACGATTCAGCTCACGGCGCGGGTGGAGGACGTGGCGGGCAACCCGCTGTCGGGCGTCCCCGTGACGTTCAGCGCGACCGCGGGCACGATTCAGAACCCGACGGTCACGACAGACGGCGCCGGGCTGGCGCGGACGAGCCTGACGACCGGCCGGGACACGGACGTCACAGCGACAGTCGGCGCCAAGACCGCCACCGTCAAGCTTCTGCTCGCGGCGCGCATGGGCCTGACGCTGTCCACGACGACCACGTCGCCCACGGCGGGCGTGGCGGTCATGTTCTCGGTCGGCGTGGCGGCCGCCGCCAATGTGCGGAGTGTCACGCTCGACTTTGGCGATGGCAGCCAGCAATCGCTCGGCGCCATCACCGCGTCGACTTCGGTTGCGCACGTGTACGCGCGCGAGGGCACCTACACCGCCACCACGACCGCCGTGGACGCTGCTGGCGAGCGCGAAGCGGTCTCGACGACGGTGGTCGTCGCGCCGGCGCCGCGGCCGACGATTACGCTCACGCCGCCGACCAGTCCGGTCGCCGGCGTCTCGGCGAACTTCACCGTGACCGTGACCATCCCGGTGAACGCGGCGCGGATTCGCGACGTCACGCTCGCGTTCGGCGACGGCGCGTCCCAGTCGCTCGGCCCAATCACATCCGCGACGACGGTGGCGCACGTCTACGGCCGCGAGGGCACCTACACCGTGACGGCGACGGCGGTAGACGTCAACGACGTGCGCGACACGGTGTCCACGAGGGTCGTGGTGACGGCGTCGCCGCGGCCGACAGTTTCGATCATCGTGTCGGCAGCCAGTACTCCGACCGTGGGCCAGCCCGTCACGTTTACCGTCAGTGCCTCGGCTGGCAGCTCTACGATTGGTCTGCGGGACGTCACCGTGAACTTCGGCGATGGAACGTCGCAGTCGATCGGTCCCCCGTCCGGCCCGACAAGCGTGTCGCACGTGTACAGCGCCTCGGGGACTTACACCGCCTCGGCCACGGCGAGGGACAATATCGGGGAGTTCTCGAGCGCGAGCACGCAGGTGGTCGTCGCGCCGCTCAGCCTCACGATCAGGGCGGACAAGGGAAGCAACGCGAGGTTCTTCACCTTCACCGCGACCCTGTCAGCTAGCGTTGCCGTCGACCACTATGAATGGCGCTTTGGCGACGGCACAGCCGTGAGCACCCCGGGCAACACGACGACACACATCTATTCGAACGCGATCACCGGCCGAACGGAGGTCACGGTCACGGTCTATCCCGTCACCGGCCCGACGGTGTCCGTCACGATCGAGATTGACGTCGGCTAGCGAGTAGGCTCTCGGCCAAAACGGCAGGCGCGCGTCCGACCCGATCAGGCGCGCGCCTTTCTTTTGGCCGAAAGCAGTCTCCGGCCTACCACTCGGAGTACTTGGCGCCGCTCAGGGCCGTGGCGTCCGATCCGCTCTTGACGTCGTAGGTTCCGATTGTCGCGGTAGGGTTGTTGGGGTCGGGTTCGGCGAGGATGGTCTGCCACGTGTCCCGCGACCGCGTGAACGGATCGATCGGGATCTCCCGCATGTAGCCGTCGCTGACGAGCGCGTCCAGACTCGCGGGGTACTCACCCTTGTCGGCATAGTACTGGTCGATCGCGTCGCGCATCCGGAACAGATCTTCCTTCAGCACGGCCTCCTGCGCGGACGTCACCGAGTTGCGGTACTGTGCGAGGCCAATCGCCGCCAGGATCATGATGAGCGACACCACGACGAGCAGCTCGATGAGCGTCCAACCGCCCTCGACATGCCCGCGCGCGCGGTCTGATCTCTGGACATCTCGCATAGCGCCGGAGTCCTCAGAGCCTGAGAAGAAATCGCCGTAGCGCCGGACTTTAGTCCGGCCTGTCGGGCGCATCTGAAGATGCGCGCTACGTACGGGGCGATTTCTTCTCAGGCTCTCAGTTGTCAGTCCCCAGTGGTCAGTCTCCCTGTCACCAGTCCCGGTATTTCGTCCCGTCGAGCGCCGTGCCGTCGAACTTCGTGTAGACGTCGTACACGTTCTGCCCGCCCCACGTCGTCGAGTCGGCGTCGTCCTGATACGAGCGCATGCCCCAGTCGGCCTCTCCCGTCATGGGATCGGCGGGAATCCGCCGGAGGAACTTCAGCTTGCGGCCCGATTGATCGTTGACGACCGGCACGCCTTCGACGAGCGTTTCGAGATCCGGCGGATATCCTTCGCTCCCGACGCGCACGTCCACGCCGCCGATGAGACCTGCGTCGACCGCGTCCTTGTACTTGTCGACCGCCGTCCTGAGCTCCCGCAGCGTCCGGCGAAGCTCCCCCTCTTTCTGACGCCGGATCGTGACCTTCGCGAGCGGCATCGCGGCCGACGCGAGAATCAGGATGATGGTCGTGACAATGACCAGCTCGATGAACGAATAACCGCGCTCGAGACGATGAAGCATCAGTCAGTTACGAGGAACGAGGAATGAGGAACGAGTGACAGTAGATGCGCCACCCCTGAAGGGGCGGCCTACGTTTCTCTCGTTCCTCGTCCCTCGTTCCTCGTTCCTCGTCCCTCATTCCTACAACCGTCCGGGTCCTACCGTACGTTGATCGTCACCGGGCTGAACTGCAGTTGCACCGGCGCCCCTTCGGGGTTCGTCGCGACGCCGCTCACGCCGAGCGGCGACTGGCCGGCCGCGACCGGGTCGAACAGGACTGCCGCGAGCAATCCGGCGCCCGACGCACCTGCGGCATCGTCAGCCCGCGTGATGGCGATGTCGATACGGCCCGCGGTGGCGTCGACGCTCTCTGTGAAGGTCGCCGTCGCGCCGCCCTGTCGCATGAACGTGCCTTCCTGAACCACTCGCACACGAAGGGCCGCCGGGTTGTACGTGATCGTCAGCGTGAGCACGGACACGCGCGACGCGCCATTGATCGACACTGGGACCGTGTAGGGACCCGAGCCCACGCGGAACTCGGTTCCGGGCGGCGTGACCAGCACCTGCGCGGCGGCCGGCGCGGGGGCCTGCGGCGGCTTCGCTTCCTCGGCGGGCGGTGCGACCACGGGCGGCGCGGCCACCTCCGGCGGCGGCTGCACTGGCGGCTGCACGGGCGGCTGAGCGGCCGGGGGCTGCGCCGGAGGCTGAGCCGGCGGCGTAAGTCCAGGTACCGGTGATACCGGCGCGCCCGGGGGCAGCCCGGGCTTCGCCGCCGGCTCGGCCGCGGGCGGAGCGGCCGGCGGTTGCGTGGGCGGTGTCGCCGCCGCGGGCGGCGTGCCCGGCACGGCCTCCGCCCCACGCTCGCCCGTGGGCGCGATGAGCGGCGGAGGGCCGGTCAGACCGATATTCTGCTGCGTGCCGATGAAAATCGGGTTCAGGTCTTCCTGCGTCAGCTCGTGCGTCCGCACGATGTGCGGCGTCAGGAGCATCACGATATCGGTCTGCTCGACCGAGTCGTCGTTGTCCGAGAACAGTTGTCTCAGGACCGGCAAGCGCAACAGGCCCGGAAACCCCTTCAGTGATTTCCGCTCCTCCTCCCGCAGCAGGCCGGCGAGCAGGTTCGACTCGCCCTCGCGAAGCCGGAGCCGCGTCGTGACCTTGCGCGATCCGAAGCTCGGCGCTTGCTGTCCGCCCACATTGATGTTCACGCCAAGCGTACTGCTCTCGACGGTCAGATCCATGATGATCTCACCGTCGTAAGTCACGCGCGGGGTCATCTCGACGATGATGCCGACCGGCCGGTAGTTGTACGAGGACACCGGCACCGTCTGGATGCCGCCCGCCGCCGCCGAGCCGAACACCGACGACAGCACCGGGTAGTCGGTGCCCAGATTGAGCGACAACTTGGTCCCCTCGGCCCCGCGCAACTGCGGCTTGGCGATGATCTTCGTCCGCGAATCACTCTCGAGGAACTTCACGACCGCGCTCGGGACCGCAAGATAAAAGTCCGTCGTGCTGACGCCCTGCGAGATCGTGTTGAGGTTGAAGGGCGGCGGAGTCCCGACGGCGCCCGACACGTTGGGCGGCGCGACCTCAGGCGAGAAGATGAGGCCGAGCGAGTAATTGCTCAACGCCAGACCATACTGTTTCGCCCGGCTACGGTTGATTTCCATGATCTGCAGGTCGACGATGACCTCGGCGCGCGGCTTGTCGTTCGCCCGGATGATGCGCTCGATGACGTCGGCGACGGCCGTCGTCGCGCGAATCGTGATCGTGTTGGCCGTCTTGTTGGCCATCACGGTCGGCTGCACCGCCATCTGCGGCACGCGAATGACCGTGTTGATCGTCTGCGCGAGTTCGGTCACATCCGCGTGCGAGACGTAGAACACGCGGATGACCTGCTCCTCGTACTGCGCCCGCTTCTGGGGGTTGTCGGGCACGACGATGATCGTCCGCTCGTCCAGCACCTTGTAGAACGAGGTATTGGCGCGCAGGATCTGATTGAGCGCCTGCTCGAACGTGACGCCAGACAGATCGACGGTAAACGGCTTGTCGACGAACTGCTGGTCGTAGCTGACGTTGATGCCCGCGGCGCCGCCGATGAAGTTGAGGATGTCGCGCAGGCTGGCGTTCGTGAACCGCACCTGCAACGGATCGCGCGACGCGGGGTTGAGCGTCGGCTGGGCGGTCTTGCGCCGCGCCTCCTCGCGCATCTTCTCGATCTTCGAGGGCGGCCGCTGCGTCTCCGCGCGCTCGCGGATCTTCGCTTCCGTCTCGGCGGCCTTGGCCATCGCGGGCCGATTCTGTCCGTCGTACTCGATGGCCCGCCGGTATTCCGCCAGGGCGCCCTGCAGGTCGTCCTTGTCCTCGAGCGCGCGGCCCTTCGTGTAGTGCACGCGAGACGCGAAGTAGGTCGCGCGTTCGAGCGTGGCCTTGTACTCCCCCTTGTCGGGGTCTTCCTGGACGGCCCTCGTCAGGTGCACGACGGCGGTGTCCCAGTCGCCGTTGCCGGCGGCGAGTTCGCCTTTGCGAAAGGCCCGTCCGGCCGTACACGACGCGGCCAGCGTCGCCAGAACGGCCACCATCACCACGGAAACGAATCTGCGTTTCAACACGCGTCTCCTCTACCCCGTCAGCCGGATCGTCTGACGCCCTCGCCCGTCGGCATGCTCCATGACGATGGACTCGACGCCGATCTTCACGATGCGGTACCGGCCCTCGATCATGTCGCCCTCGCGGCCGTGGTACACGAACTTGCCGTCACTGAGCGCCGCGAGCTTTCCCACACCAGGCGCCTCAATCGTCCCGATGAACCTCAGCGGAATCGGTGGAGGCGGCGCCTGGACCGCCGGCGCGGGCGTACCTCCAGGACCGCCCGCCGCGCCCGCCGCGGGCACGGGCGCCGGAGGCCGCGCGGCGACCGCGGCCGGCGGCGCGGGCGGTGCGTTCGGCTGGAACCGGAACGGGTTGCGGGCCGATTCGGCGAGCTCGGGCCACGCCGACTCGAGCGTCTCGAGCCGCACGTCGGGCGGGGCCTCGCCGAGCACCGTCCCATCGCGGGATCCGGCTCGCGCCGTGGCGGCAGACGTCGCCGTCACGCCGGCGCGCGCCCGGCGAATCTGATAGAACGCCAGGGCCGCGACGCACACCACCAGCGCGATCAGGACCCACACCGCCCGCCGCACGCGCGGCCTCGCTGGCGTCTCAGTCGTCATCGCCCTTCGCCCGGTAGTAGGTCGACACCTCGATCGTCAGGACGAGCGGAGCGTTCGTCGCTTCGCTCTGGGCCAGCGCCACGTTGTCGATCACGACGAACTCGGGCGAGGACTCGAGCTCGTAGATGAACTCCCGGATGTCGCGGTAGTCGCCGGTGACAACCATCGTGACGGTGAGCTTCGCCAGGGCGCTCTCGCGATCGGCTTCGGGTTCGCTCCCGGTGCGCGCCGGGCGCAGATTGAACTGGCGCGCGAGCTGCTCCAGCCGCGTGTAGGCGAGCCGCCGCGCGGCCGTCCAGTCGGCCGGCAGCACGTCCTTGTAGAACTTCTTCAGCTCGTCGTCGGCTCGCCTCTTGCCATCCACCGTGGCCTGCGCGATCGCCTGACGCGCCTTCGCCTCATCGAGCGCGGCGGCCACGGCGCCGGCGCGCGCCGCCGCGTGATCGACGCTGCGCGTCAAGGGCAGCACCGCCGCGGCGTAGATCAGCGCGTTGACGGCCAGGGCGATCGCCACCGGCAGCACCAGCGCGCGCTTCTCGCGGAGGATGCGGCGCAGCAGCGTCATGACCCTGAGCGCGCCTCCCGCGGCTGTGGTTTCGCGGGCTCGGCGGGCGCCGCGGGCCGGCCGAGGTAGCGGCCGATGAGGATCGCGCGGTGCAGCCCCTGCTCGGTGACGTCCTCCTGGCGCGGGAGCAGGTCGGCGAACGCGCCCGTTTTCTCGAGCTGCTCCATGAAGGTGTCGAGATCCGCGGTGCTGCGGCCAACCACCGTCATCGAGAGGGAGATGACGCCTTCGCGGATCTGCGGCCGCACGGCGGTCAGCATGACGTCGGGCGGCAGCGTCGTCTCGATGAGATTGAAGAAGTCGGTCCAGGAGAACGTCCGGCGATCGATGAGGTCGTTGGCCTCCCGCGCGGCCGCCGCCACGGCCTCCAGCTCGCGCCGATCTGTCCCGCTCCGGATGGCTTCGGCCTGGCGGTTCAGCTCCTCGGCGGCGGCGAGGTTGCCGGCGCTGTTGCGGCCGAGCTGCGTGTTGCGCCCCGACAGCGCGACGAGCTCGCGGACGTTGAACACGCTCAGGGCCAGCACCGCCACGGCCGCGATCGCCAGCGCCACATACACGGCGCGCTCGTTGTAGAACGGCCGCGTCGAGAGGTTCGTGTTCAGCATCAGTCTTCAGTCGTCAGTCGTCAGTGTGGATTCCCTACGCCGCCCTGGTCCTGAGCAGCAGCCCCAGCGGCGGCGCCAGCACGTCCAGCAACTCCTGGCTCACACTGATCCGATCCCGCAGCGCCGCGGCGCCCCGCGGGTCGATCGCTTCCACCGGCACGCCGATGCGCTCCTGCAGACTGCGGCGCGCCTCGTCCGCCCGGTCGGTCCCGGTCGCGGCCACACCCACGAGGATCACGCGCGGGATGCCCCCGCCGCCGAGCCGGTCTTCGTGGTACATCGCCGTCTGGTGCACGAGGTCGGCCAGCCCTTCGTCACCTTCGTTCGGCCGGCTCCGGAAGAAGATCAGATCCACGCCGCGGACGAGCGCGAGCGTGCTGTACTCCGGCGTGCAGTGTACGAGGAGCCAGTCGCCGGCCGCCGCCGGCCGCAGCGACGCGGTCACGACGTTGATCAGATTGAAGGTGGTCAGGTCGACGAGACCCGCGTCGGCGCCGGCGTCGGCGCACACGTGCTCGTACTCTTCGATGACGTCGCGGCGCGCGAGCGTGACGATGAACTCGCGCCCGCCTTCTGGCAGCGCGGCGCCGGCGCTGTACACGATCTGCGCGTCCTCGAGCCGGAACGGCGCCGCTTTCCGCACCTGCCAGCGCACGAGGTGGTCCAGATCGCTCGCCCGCGCGGGCACCTTGTCGAACCGCACGAGCGACACGCGCGCCACGCTGTCGGCGAGCACGACGCCCACGCGCTTCGGGCGCACGCCGAGCCGTTCGAACGCCCGCTTCAGCGCGGCCGACACGGCCGCGCGATCGTGCACGTTGGTCGCGTTCAGCGCGGGCGTCAGCGCGCCGTCAGGCAGCGGCTCGGTCGCGTGGCCGAGCACCACCGCCGGCGATCCGCCGGCGGACACCGACACGACCGTCACGCGCCGGGCGGCGAACTCGACGCCCACCGAGGGCCACGGACTGGCCAGCAGCCGAATCAGCGGAACACGCGACAGGCGGCTCATTCGACGAACGTCACCTTGTTGATCTCGCGCAGGCTCGTGATACCCGAGGTCGCGCGTTCGACGGCGCACTCGCGCAGAAAGCGCATGCCCTCTTCCCGCGCGCACTTCTTGATTTCCGAGGTCGGCCTGCGCTCGAGAATCATCTCGCGGATGGGGTCGGAGAGGTCGAGCAATTCGCAGATCGCCGTCCGGCCCTTGTAGCCGGTGCCGCCGCACTCGATGCAGCCCGCGCCTTCGTAGAACACCTGCGTGCGCTCGAGGGCGGGGTCCAGCCCCGACTCCTCGAGCATCACGCGCGTGATCTTCTGCGGCCGCTTGCAGTGCGTGCAAATCACCCGCACGAGCCGCTGCGCCAGCACGCAGTTGAGCGCCGACACGAATTGATACGGCTCGACGCCCATGTTCAGGAACCGCCCGAGCACGTCGAGCACGTTGTTGGCGTGGACGGTCGTGAACACCAGGTGGCCGGTGAGCGCCGACTGGATCGCAATCTGCGCCGTCTCGGGGTCGCGGATTTCGCCGACCATCACCTTGTCAGGGTCATGACGCAGGATCGAGCGGAGCCCGCGCGCGAACGTCAGGCCCTTCTTCTCGTTGATCGGAATCTGCGTGATGCCCT
>CAYHSN010000016.1:0-2312 GCA_964359235.1 uncultured Vicinamibacterales bacterium
CCACTGATCGAGAAGCGGCCGGCGGTGTACGAGGACAAGGGTGCTCCGGCCTCGCTCGGCGATCAGGTACGTGCCGAGGACCGTCTTGCCAATCCCAGGCGGCGCGACGAGGACGCCGATATCGTGCTGAAGGTCGGCCCGGCAGCCCCGTGGGAGCGAGATATGCTGCGAGAACTCCTCGGCGCACGCGATCACCCGCGGCGTCATCGCCGTCGAGAGCCGCAGGCTCTGCTTCTTGTAGAACTCGGGGTTCTGGAAGGCGGCAAGCCGCTTGATGGCATTGAGCAACGGCGACGGCAGGCCGGCCTTGTCGACGAATAGCCGTTGCGCGACCACCGCGCGCACCTCCTTCGGCAGCGGTCCTGAAACAGGCTCGCGGCGAGGCCGCTCCGATGGAAGGCGCATCCACGGCGCGTCTTCGTCTTCGTCTGATGGCGCAGCAAACCCCATCCCCACGATTTGGCCTCGGCGTTCGGCCTCTCGTGCGATCGCCGCAACCGTGGCGGGCGCCATCCGGACGACCGACGCGAGGAAGGCCCACTGGTCCGGGTACGGCTCGAATCCTTCGTCGAGGAACACCGTGTTGGCCTGCTGGCGGGCCTCGTACTGACGTCGTCTTTCCATGAGGCCTTGTCGAAGTCCGCCGCGAGGAGCCCGCACGTCTCGTCCTCAAGGAGTGGGTAGACGCCCATCACATGGCGGCCGCGGAGATGATCCAGCACGGCTTCGTCGTCGGTCCGTAGGAACGCCTGGTTCGGGCACTCGCCACACTTGATCCTGGGGAGCTCGCAGACGCCGCGGACGAACTTGTTCGCACACGCGGGCGCATAGCCAGGTTTGCCCGTCTTCTTGCTCACGAAGCGGATCGGGAAGACGTCCTCGCGCCCGCGGAAGAGGGAGCGGAACAGGGTCACCTTCTCGGTGGGGGTCGGGACCGACGGCTTCTCGACGAGGGCAACGTCCCGGACGCGGGAGACTTGCCACGCGTGAAGGCGGCCCAGGCCGACGACCTCACAGCTTGCGTCCGACTCGAGCCCGTCGTAGCCTTGGGCAGAGGGCATCTTCATGACCCAAATAACCGAGGCGGTCTATACCCACGGCGTTCTCAAGCCCACGACGTCTTGCGGCGACTCCTGGTCGCCCATCCGCACCTCCGTACAGAGTCCGAACGGATGGCGCGCTCGCTTCTGGCCGAGGTCTCGTTCGAGTCCGTGGCCGACGAGGTCGAGCACGCGCTCCGCTCCCTGGACCTCGACGACCTTGGCGGCCGGGCAGGTTCGTCACGAGGGCAGCTACACCTCGCCGACCGAGGCCGCCTGGGAGCTTTTGCTGGAGGCCGTCGATCCATTTCTCGCGAACATGACACGCCAGAAGGATCTCGGGATGGAGGCCGAGGCGCTCGAGATCTGCAAAGGGGTCCTGCTCGGGCTCTACTGCATCCGCGACCTGAAGGGCGATGGGGTTCTGGGCTGGGCGCCGGATTTTCCGGCGGAGGCCGCCGCCGAGGCCGTGCGGACCTGGGGCGCACGAGCCCCGACCCGAGGAGCGGGACGCTCGAAGCGTTTGTGTCTCCCGCAAGAGTTCGTGGACGAGTACATTGCGGAATGGGGCGGTCTTCTCGCCCGCGCGCTGGAGCGGTCATGAGGGCTCCGGCGCCGCGCGGCGAGACCCGGCGACCGAAGGTCAGCGTCGCCACCTACCGCAACGACCCGCTCTACCCGCGCATCGCGCCCGCGGTGGAGACGATCCTCGCGCACGGCAAGGTCGTCGCGCCCGTCGACGTCCTCGTCGGTATGGGCCTGCTCACGCGCGAACACCTCGAGGACTGGCGGCGCGGCCGGGTGCCCTACCTGGAACGCGTCATCCACGGCAACCTCACGCGCCTCTCGCGGCTGCTGCGAATTCTCCGGTTCCACGCGCACGACCTCAACCTCAAGCCCTCGTGGACCGCGTACATGCGCTGGGGCAAGGGGCCGAAAGAGCGGCTCCGGTTCACCAAGACCGGCGATCCGAAGCTCGAGGAGGCCTACGCGACGCACTTCGTATGGCCGGGGAAGGGGCCGTTCCATCCGCCCGCGCCGAAGGAGCCCCGCGAATGAGCCGGAGCGCCATCGACATCGGGAAGCTGCGCGTCGCGCTCCGCCGATTGAGTCGCGGCAACCTCCTCATCGTGGCCGAGCGCGCGATCGAGATGGTCCCGCGCGCAAAGCTGCGGGCGCTCATCGGCGACATGGTCCAGATCGACAAGCTGGCCGAGGGGAGGCGAGGCGCCGCTCCCCTGCTCGACGACGTGCGCAAGTTCCACGAGGCCA
>CAYHSN010000016.1:2412-15669 GCA_964359235.1 uncultured Vicinamibacterales bacterium
GTCTTCTTGGAAGAACCGCTGCGGGTACAGGATGCTTTTTCTTTCGCGGACTGTGATCGGAGCAGGCTCAATGGAGGAACTCGTCATCATCGTTCAGCTCGTCGTCGTCCTTGTCCTGGTCCGAGGCGGCCTGCGCGACGGCCATGGCCTGATGGACAGCCGCGACGACATCCTCGTCGTCGGAGTCGGCGAGGTCATCGAGGATCTCTGCCGCTTCGTGTGGACGGATGCTGGCTATGGCGTCGATCGCGGCCAGCAGCAGGGGCTTCTCCGTGTGCCCTGAAGTAACAAGATCCGCGACGTACGGCCAGGCTGCGTCTACTTCCCAATTGCCCGATGCAAGCACTGCCTCGTAGCGGATATCCGGGTTCTTGTTGTCCAGGGCCTCGAGAATCTGCTCATCGCAGCCGCGAACGAAGCGCATGCAGAAGACACCGGTGAGCCTCCACGCCTCGTCGTCGCTGGAGAATGCGGCACGGACTGCACCCTGGTGCCAATCCTGGGGGGCGCGCACCGACGCTTCCAGGATTCGCCGCCGTACTTCCCTGGGAACGTCGGCGTCCAGGTAAAGCTTGTGCAACGACTCCTGGATGGCGTGGAACGTGCTTTCCGTAATCGAAAGGTGATCCCCATCCTCGAAGCCCTCCGTGTCTGCATGCTCGAGGACCGGTCCCAGGGCGATCGCCGCTCTCCAGCGGACGTTCTCGGACTTGTCGCCGCTGCGCAGGACGGAGAGCAGCACGTCAACCAGCGCGTCGTTGATGACAGTGAAGTCACCGGCAAGCTCAGTGGCCAGAAGGAGATCGGACTCGGAGGCTTGGTCATCCCGAAGGATGTCGAGCAACATCTTCCCGGTACCTTCCGCCTTCGCATGAAGCTTCGGCGGACCGCCGTAGCCTTGGCGCAGGCGGTCAGGCCAGCCCCAAGGTGGAGTGTCCTTCAAGATCCTCAAGTTCATCTTCATCCCTCGCATGCTTCACCGTGCAGCTCGGCTCTCACGCTCAGGCCGAGAGCTGGGTCGGCAATGCGCGTCGCGTGCCCTCCATTGCCGCTCTGGCTTTCAACCGGCGATGGAAATCGGAAGGCACGTTCCGGATTTGCACCATAGCCTTCGACATGACCGCAGAGTACTTTCATCGATTTGTCATGTCAAACGGCTGATGAGAAACGCGCGACGCGGCGAAGCGGTTCGACACCCTGACAGGGACAATTTCAACGAAAACGGTACCGCGCACGCCGAGGCCCATTACGCGCAAGTGCCCACGTGACGTATACTTAGCCTTCACGGTGAGGTGGCCGAGCGGCCGAAGGCGGCGGTTTGCTAAACCGTTGTAGGGGCTAAAACCTCTACCCAGGGTTCGAATCCCTGCCTCACCGCCAATCTCTCACTTCCAGTTCGTCGTTGGCGGCTCGGCCGGCCTTACTTACCCAAAAAGGGGCCTGGCACCTTTTCTCGGCGCGACCGGGACCGAATCCCTGCCTCACGGCCAACCTCGCTTACCGGACGCGGATCACCAGGTATCCCTCCCGGCTTTCGAACGTCACGCTGGCGAAGTGATGGAGGGGCAGCAGCCCGTCGCCTTCGGAGGCCGTGCTCTGGGGTTTGCTGACCACGGCCGCGACTTGGTCGCGCAACGTGAGGTGGCCGATCCGCAGCGCCCGGATGCGCCTCGTCTCGACGACCTGGCGTCCCGACGAGTCGCTGACCTCGTAGCGGCCCCGGAGCGGTTCCGCCGGCAGTGCCCACGCTCCCGGACGGTCGAACACGACCAGCCCGTTCGTTCCCGTGTCAGGCACGAAACGCACGACCCGATCGCCGTCTTGGGGCAACTCGACGAGGAACCGCCCTTCGCGGCGACGCAGCGTCAAGCGCACCTCGTCCCTGCCGGGGGCACGCCCGCCCGGCGCGCTCCAGTGGATGCGGCGGCGCCGGTAGTCGAGCGTGTAGTTGAAGCCCGACAGGAAGTCCTGCCCCAGAATGCCCTGAACGGCGGCCCCGGCGACATCGAGCCGAGCCGCCGGGATGACCGATGCCAGCAGGTCCAGCGCCTGCGCGTCCCCGAGCGACACTCGGCCAAGCCGTACCACCACGCGGCTGTGGCTCCCCACGAGACTGACCACCGACGACCTGGCCACTGGAGGAAGGGCCAGCTCCCTGGCCAGCCTTTCGGACACCGCCGACGCGCTTGCGCCGGTATCGAGCAGAAACGGGAGTGGCCCCTTGCCGTCGATGAAGACCGGGACGACAATGGTGCCATCCTCACCCAGGCGAAACGGAACGGACTCGGGCGCGCCGGCATGGACGGGGAGGGCGCACGTGGCGGCGAGCACGACGGTCAGCACGCGCCGGCGAGGGCTCATCGCGTCCACGGTAGGAGCGCGGTGAGGTCGTCGCAAAGCGCCAAGAGGGGCCGCGGCGGTCGTGGCCCGCTTTGGCCAACTGTGGCCTTCGCCGCCGTGACTCACGCGGGAGGCTGAAGTAATATCCGGAACTTGGTGTTGAGCCAGGCCCCGCGCTTATGAACGCAGGCAAACGACCGTCGGGAGACGATCGGACGACGCCGGCCGAGCGGCTCGAGTCGTGGAAGGAGATTGCCGTCTATCTACGACGCGGCGTCCGCACGGTCAGGCGCTGGGAGAAAGAGGAAGGTCTTCCCATTCACCGCCAACTGCACAAGAGGCTCGGTACCGTCTATGCGCACCGGTCAGAGCTGGACGCGTGGCGGGATGGCCGGCGAGCGCAGGCTACGGCGCCGGCCGTACCTGCTCGCCATCGACGCCGACAGACCTCAACGCGCGTGCTGATCGCCGTTCTGCCCTTTGAGGATCTGAGCGGCAACGCCGAGCAGGAGTACGTCGCCGACGGCCTCACCGACGAAATGATCAGTCAGCTTGGTCGATTCAACCCTGACACGTTGGGGGTCATCGCCAGGACGACGGCCATGCAATACAAGGGGATGAGCAAACCCATTCGGCAGATCGCCGATGAGCTGAACGTCGACTACGTCATGGAGGGCAGCGTGCGCTGCGAAGCCGATCGCGTGCGCGTCACCGCGCAATTGATCGACGGCCGCGACCAGACGCATCTGTGGGCCGGCAGCTACGAACAGTCGATGCGCAGCATTCTGGCCCTGCAGCGCGAGTTTGCCGCCGATATCGGCCGCGAGATTCGTGTCAGACTGTCGCCCGGGCGACAGGCGAACGACGGCGACACGCACGCAGTCAATCCGGAGGCTTACCACGCGCACTTGAAGGGGCGGCATTTCCTGAACGAGTTCACGCCCGAATCCGTTCGCCGAAGCGTGGAGTACTTCCGGCGTGCGATTGACGCGGATCCGACCTTTGCGTCGGCGTACGCATCGCTGGCGGAAGCCTACGAGCTGCTGCCCATGTGGATCGATGCGCCGCCGGGCCACACACTACCGTTGGCGCTCGAGGCGGCGGAACACGCGCTCGGACTGAATCCCAATCTTGCGGGCGCGTACGCTTCGCTTGGACTGATCAACGCCAATTACTTATGGGATTGGCCGAAGGCGGAGGGGCACTTCCAGCGCGCCTTGGAGCTGAATCCGAATTGTTCCCCGGCGCGGCAGTGGTACGCGGAGTTCCTCGGCGAAATGGGTCGCATCGACGACGCGTTGGCGACCCTCGAGTGGGCGAGGGCACACGACCCGCTCTCCCGCAGCATTCGGGCCACACGGGCGTTCGTTCTCTGGCTTGGCCGTCGATTTGACGAGGCTATCGCGGAAGTAGACCAGGTGCTGGAGATCGACCCGACATACGCAATGGCCCTGATCCGCCTCGGAGTGGCCTATGCAGGCAAAGGCCTGTACACCGACGCTGTCCGGGCGTTTCGGGCGGCTGAAGTGGCGGCGCCGGAACTGCTGGACTGCATTGCGTTGCAGGGATATGCGCACGCGCGGGCCGGCAGCAGGCGGGAGGCGTTGAAGCAGCTGAACAAGCTGCGCCGTCTTGCCAGGCGACGATACGTGCCGGCCTTTCTGCTCGCAACTGTGTACCTCGGTCTTGGCGAGCAGGACAAAGCGCTCCGGTTCATGGAGAAGGAGTACGACGCTCGAGGCTGGTATCTGTTGCTGATCGGACAGGCACCGCAGTTCGACACGTTACGCTCTCAGCCTCGCTTCCAGGCACTCGTGCGACGAATGAACTTCCCTCCCTGATCAGCCAGGCGCCGCGGCCCAAAGCCTTCGCACCTGGCTGCAACCGTTCACCATCGGCTGCACTGTCGGGTGCAGCCGCCGCCGGCCGGGCTGCGTGATGTAGCAGGAATGCGCCAGTTCGACGCGAGCCGCACGCATGCCATATCCAAGGAAGTGACCCTCCGACAGACCGGCGGCTCGGTGGGTGGGACCCTTCGCTAAGACATGGCCGATGGCGTGCCGTCCGCCTCGCCTGCCCCGAGTTCCGTCAAGGGCTGCGCGCGTCGGGACAAGGATCGAATCCCTGCCGCCAGCTTCTACATCCTCGCGTGGTTGACGTATGACGTCGAGATTGTGGACTACCACTGAGAGGTGTTGACATGTCGCACGACCGGAAGCTGCTCGATCCCATTCCGCCCGGCGAGATCCTGATGGAGGAGTTCATGCGGCCGCTGGGGATCAGCATCAACGCGCTCGCGCGGGCTCTTGCCGTGCCACCCAACCGCGTCAGCGCGATCGTCAACGGCACGCGCGCGATCACCGCTGACACGGCGCTGCGCCTTGGGAAGTACTTCGGCGCCTCGCCTGAGACCTGGCTCGACCTTCAGTCGGACTACGCGCTTCGCGTTGCCAGGAGAACCGTCGGGAAACGGATCGCGTCTCGAGTCCGGACGCGGGTGGCGTGAGGAGGGATCAGGGCCGGTACTCGCGGTCGAGGTGAGCCTTGATCTCGGCCTCCGTGAACCACACCGGCCGCAGCGCCCGCCGGGCGAAGATGCCAATCTGATCGCGGCCGTGCGGCGCGCCCCTCCGGCTGGTCTCGCCGTAGGCGAGCACCGACTGGGCCTGCACCGGATTGGTGAAGTGCACGAGCATCACCCACGCGTCACCGAAGCCCGCGATCCCGTCCTGCCCGTCAATCCATCCGGCCACGCGCTTTGCACCCGGCGCCGGGTCGAACTGCTGCACGCGATAGGCTCCGTACAAGCCCGCGGCGCCCTCGCCCGGAAGATCGATGTCTCCGAACCGGTAGCGGTACACATCGCCCCACCCGGCAGACTCCGAGCCGAACGTCGAACGCACCCAGCGGACGGCGTCCTCGAGCATCGGCACGGCCGCCGCGGGATCGCCGAGGCCCGACGGCGTCTCGACGGGCCGCTTCGAATCCCATGGCACGGCGTAGGGCTGCTTGACAGCCGCGCGATACGTGTCCCAGAAACGCTGGAAGACGAGCGCACCAACGCTCGCCGCCGCCACCTGGTCGTCCCACGCGGCGAGCAGCTCGATCCCGCGGCGGAGGTCGGCCGACGGCTGCGCAACCGCCCGGGCCGCGTCCAGCAGCGCGGGCTTGACGCGCTCGGCCAGCAGGATTCGCGGCGTGAACTTGATCGTAAGCACGGCGTCCGGCGTGAGCCGCTCGCCGCCGTCCACCATCCGGAGCGCCAGCTGCGGGCGCAGCGCGAGGTCGCCGCGCTCGACGTATGAGGGAAACCGCGCCAGGTCGATCGGATCCTGCAGAGAAACGAACCACGGCGGGTTGTTGGCGTTCTGAATGTAGCCGCCACGAGGATTGAGCAAGCGGGGGAGCGACGTCGTTTTGTGATATGTCCGCCAGACGTGCGTGCCACCCGGCGCCGGCACATCAAGCTCGTAGCTCGTGCCATCGTCCCGCCGTTTGGGCAGCTTCGCGTTCCACTGGTAGAGGATGTTGCCGTCGGCGTCCGCGTAGGTGAAGTTCGAGCTGGTCAGATAACGCCGCGAGAGCGTCTTGACGTAGTCCTTCAGGCGGCGCGCGTGACTGAGCTCGTAGAACCCCTCGAAGAAGCGCCACGCGTCGAGTGACACGGATCGATAGGCGAACAGGGTCTCGTTCGTGCGATACACGACAGGGCCCAGGTGCGTGGACCAATACGAGCGGCGGTCCGTGCGAATCGTGCCGTCCACTGCCTTGACCTCGACAGCGACGTCGGTCTGTTCGATCGGTCGGGAGCGGCCGTCGAACAAATACCGCGCCGCGTCGCGCGGATCGCGCCGCAGGGCGTAGACATCATCCAGGTCCGGCGCGTTGTTCGTCTGCGCGTATCCAAGCCGGTCGTTGAACCCGGCGCGCAGCCACGGCATCCCGACCAGCGTGGATCCGTAGAAGTCGAGGCTCCGCGGGACGATGAGGTGGGCCTCCCAGTAGAGCGAGGACCATCGGAGATGAGGGTTCGCCAGCAGGATCGGATGCCCGGACGCCGATCGCGACGGGCCGATCGCCAGCACAGAGCAGCGCGACAAGACGCAGGGCGTGGGTGCGCTGGCGCATGCTCTTCACCCCATCCGCGCCCAGCGCACCAGCGTCCGGAACGTCGGCGGCTTGCCGTACATCAACAGCCCGATGCGGAAGACCTTCGCCGCGACCCACAGCGACGCGTAGCCGCCTGCCGCGCCGACCACGACCGCCAGGAATCCCTGCCAGAGCGGCGGCGGCGTGGCTGACGCGGCCCTCCGCCTCGCGCATCTCGTTCACGGCCGAGCCGATGGCCGCCATGATGGCGCCCATCGACAGGTACGCGAGTAGACAGAAGACCAGCAGGAAGCCGATGAGCATCGGATCGAGCAGGCCGAACGAGGCGAAGGCCATGAGCGCCATGATGCCCAACCCCGCGTACAGCGTGAGCACGAGCAGGCCCACCGCCATCTGACCGAGGATCTTGCCCGCCATCAGCTCCATCGGCGACACCGCGGAGAGCAGAACCTCCACGACACGATTCGTCTTCTCCTCGACGGTCGTGGTCAGGAGGTACTGCCCGCTCAGCATCACGGAGACGAGCAGCAGGCCCATGAAGGCCGCCGGCATGACCATGTTCAGCACCCGGTTGGTCCCTTCCTCGCCCGCGGCGGTGACGGTGCGGGAGGCCACGCGGTCGACCTTCGTGAGCGCATCGACCTCGCGCCGGTCGAGCCCGGATCCCCTGACGCGCGCGTCGATGATGGCATCGCGGATGCCGTCGCTGACTTCGTCGATGAGCCGATCGTCGAGCTTGGCGCGGACGAAGAAGTCGTAGCTCCCAAAGCGATCGGCGCCCTCGGCTCGCACAACGGCATCGCTCTGCACCACGATCAGCGCCAGCCGCGTCCGCACGGATCCGCCCGGAGGCGGTTCCTCGACGAGCCGAGCCTTCGCCGCTTCCAGATCGACGGCCGGATCGAGCGAGATGATGTCCAGGCGAGGCACCTTGCCAAGCGCCGACTCCAAGGCGTCGCCGGCCCGTGAGCCCGGCTTCGCCACGGGGCTGGCGGAGCGCAGCGCCTGGGGCATGGCCTCCTGGACACGCCGGTACTCCTCCTCCCGCCGCCGCCACCGCCCGGATGACCGCGGCCGTGTCCGCCGCCGGCGAGAGAGAGAGATCCCAGATCGGGCCGTCTTTGCGCACGTGCTGGACGTCCGGCACGGCGGCCAGCGCGCCCACGTCGGCATTCGCGTCGAGCGGCTCGAACAGCAGGCTGCGCGCGCCCGCCCGCGCCCGGATCGCCGCGACCCCGTCGTTGAGCACCTTCTCGCCGCGGTGGACCATGACGAGGTGGTCGCACAGCAGCTCGGTGTGGATCATCACGTGCGTCGAGAAGATCACGGTCGCCCCGCGCTCGTGCTCCTCGCGGACGAGATCGCGCAGCAGCCGCTGGTTGAGCGGATCGAGTCCGCCGAACGGCTCATCGAGGATGATGAGGTCGGGGCGATGGATGATCGCGGTTAAGCCGCGCCATGTAGGTGAGGAACTGGCCGACGCGCATCCTCTTATAGAGGCCGCGCTCCTCTGGCAGGTAGCCGATCCGGTCGTTCGCCTCGAGCGCCGACCGCCGGCCGAGCACCGTCAGGTCGCCGCGATCCGGCAGGAGGATCGACAGCATCATCCGGATGGTGGTCGTCTTGCCGGCGCCGTTGGGCCCGATGAGGCCGTAGAGGGCGCCCTGCGGCACCACCAGATCGAGGTCGCGCACGGCGACGGTGTCGCCGAAGGTCTTGGTCAGGCCGCGAAGGACAACGGCATCCGGCATCTGCGATCCCCCACGCTTCGGGTGAGGGCGAGATGGTAGCACGCCGGCCTGACCCTGTGGCTACCGTGTCCGGACCGGACCCAGGTAGCGATCGAACCAGTCGAGCGCTTCGCGGATGACGTCGTTACGCGGCGCGACGTGCCCGGAGGGAAAGACCGCGTGGCGCTTGTGGTCCGGCGGCGCGCCGAGCAACTGGAACATCGGCTTCTGTGACGTCTCGACCGGATCGAGGTAGTCGTCGCGGCCGTTGATCATGAGCGTCGGGACGTGCACGCGGGGCAGGAAGTTCACGAGATCGATCTCCGGCGGCACCTCCCCGAATGAGAGCCCTCCGCCGACGAACACGTTGGCTTTGACGCGCGGATCGACGGCCGTGAGAATGGGCCCCGCATCGGCTCCCAGGCTGAACCCGTAGAACGCGACGCGATCGGGATCGATGTCGCGGCGGGCGGCGAGGTAGTCGAGGGTGCGGCCGAAGTCCTTCGACCGCTGCACGACCAGGTCCCGGAGGTCGCTCGGTCCCTTCACCTCCACGCGCCGCTCGAAGGTGCCCTTGTAGACCGGGTAGATGAGCACGCGCCCGCTTCTCGGCACGAAGTCGAGGTACCGCATCTCGCTCGTGAGATCGACGCTCGTCGCGCGGAAGAGTGCATGACCCGCCGGGAAATACACGACGGCCTGGTACGACGGGGACCCGAACTTCGGCACGAAGACGAGCGCCGGGATCCGCTCGCCGCCGTACGCGGCCGCGTACGAGACGCGCTCCCGCCGCCAGTATTCGCTCTCCTCGACCTCGTCCACGCGCGGCTCGAGCGGCGTCCGGTCGTACGCGTACAGGCTCTTGAACACTGCGAAGACCTGGTCATCGACCGGCTTCCGCCGGCTGAAATCCGGAATGATCCGCAAGACCGGCCCCAGGAGTTCAGGCGGCAGGGGCGTCGGGTAGCGCACGCAGCGGAATCCGTAGGTCGGCGCCCGCGTGAACGGATCCTGCGAATCGACGTCGATGAACATGTAGCTCGGCTCATTCCAGGCCCCGCCGGGAATGTAGCGTCCGACTTCGGCCGCCGTCGAGGTCCACTCTTTCACGTTGCCGGCCATGTCGAACGTCCCGAACGGGCCGAGTCCCTGATAGCGGCCGACCGGGGCCGGCCCCTGGCCGCCGAAATTGCTCTGACGCACCATGTCCGAGAAGATCCCGCTGCCGCCGGCCGCGTACCAGTGGTAGACCGTCGGCAGCGACTTGCCGGCGAAGGCCGCGTAGGCCATGGCCTCGAACCAGCTCACGCCGCTCACGGGATAGTCGGCCTGGCCGTCCGGGTGGCTCCCCAGCTCCCACGTCGCGGGTCCGGGGCGTCCCGTCGAATCTCGGAAGCGCGCCATCGCGTCCTCCCACGACAGCGTGCGGCCCTTCTCGATGAACGGCTCCTTCCAGTGCTCGCCCGTGGCGTATCCCCCGGCGTCGACGAACCGCTTGAAGTCGCGGTTGGTGACCTCGAAGCGATCGATCCAGTACGGTTCCAGCGTGACGGAGGGGCGGCCGCCGAGCTGAAACGGGCCGCCCGTCACACGCACCATCCCCTCCGGCCGCGTGCCCGCGCGATCCAGGACGAACGGCCTCCCGAGATCCGCCATGCCGCGGCCCACCTCGAGCGGCTCGTACCCGTCCATCGTGATGCGCCATCGCAACAGCGCGAACGGCGGGCGAAAGCCCACGAGTGGCGAAACGCCCGCGAGGTCCCACGGCGCGCCGGGCTCTGCGTAGTCCTTCATCTCGACGCGTGCGCCCGGCGGCTCGGTGCGGATCGGCATGGGGATGGGCATGCTGAGGAGCGCCTTGAGCCGCGCGATTTCCGGGCTGCCGGGGATTTCGCGTTCGGTCGCGCTCGCCAGCCGGTACGCGTCGTAGATGCGGCCCTGCTCCATCAAGCGCGTCGCCTCGGGAATGCGGCGTTCGTACGCGCGTCGCGTCCGCATCGCGCTGAGGGCCATCCAGCCGACCAGTCCGGTTGCCGCGATGAGGAGCGCAGCCAATGGGATCGCGACGCTCGGCCGGCGCAGCCACCCCGGTCGCGTGGTGCCGATCGTCAGGCGCCGGTGCAGCGCGAGGAACTCGCGGCGCAGATCCGTGGCCGACACGCCGCGCGCGGCCGGGTCCTTTTCGAGCATCCGGCTTACGAGGCGCTCGAGCTCGGCCGGCACGTCGCCACGCAAGGCACGCACCGGCGGCGGCGCCTCGTGCAGGATCGCGGTCAACATGTCGAGGGTCGACGATCCCTGGAACGGGCGGCGGCCCGTCAGGGCTTCGTACAGGAGCACACCGAGCGAGAACACGTCCGACCGCGCATCGACCGCCTCGCCGCGAGCCTGCTCCGGCGACATGTAGGCCGCGGTGCCCAGGAGGACGCCGAGCTCGGTGCGCACGCCCGTGGCGGTCACCGTGGCGCTGTGCTGCGCGTCGGGGGCGAGGAGCTTGGCCAGACCAAAGTCGAGGACCTTCACACGGCCGTCTGGCGACACCATGACGTTGCCAGGCTTGATGTCGCGATGGACGATGCCGGCCCCGTGCGCGGCGGCGAGCGCGCTGGCGATCTCGGCGGCCACGTGTACCGCGTCGGCAATCGCGAGCGGACCGCTCGCGATCAGCCGATCGAGCGGCGTGCCGTCCACCAGCTCCATCACAATGAAGTCGATCTCGCCGGCGCGGTCGATCTCGTGGATCGTGACGATGTTCGGGTGATTGAGGGCCGACGCCGCGCGGGCTTCGCGAATGAACCGCTGGCGGCGTTCGGGGTCGATCGCGGCTCCGGCGGGCAGGACCTTGATCGCGACGTCGCGCCCGAGGCGCTCGTCCGTCGCGCGATAGACGACACCCATGCCGCCTGCGCCGAGGCGTGCGATGACCCGGTAGTGCGAGACCGTTCGACCGACCATAGGACCTCCACGGAGGCGTGGGCCCGGACGATGGAGGCGAGAGTGGCGCTGATTATAGCGTGGTCGCCGGCCTTTGCCCCTGGTCAAGAGCGAGCTCCCGGCTGCGCCGCTCTGGATCTTCGACGAGCTCCACAAGTACCGCTCCCGGCGGAACTACCTCAAAGGCGTCTTCGATGACCCGCGAGGAGCTCGCCAGCCTGGAGCGGGTACACGATCTCGGGAACGTCGAGTTGCTCATGCTCTGCGGCAGCCGGCCGGGAAGTCGATTTCGTGGTCATCGAAGGCCGTGCGCTGATTCTGTTCGTGGAGGCCAAATGGGCGGACGCCGAGATTGGTCGGGGACTAGGGGTATTTAATAAGCATGCACTCACTTATTTCGCCGTTCGACTTCGGCTACACCTGGCCCTGGACCTACGGCCATCTCGTGATCGCGCTGGTCTTCGCCGCCGCCGCGGCCCTGGCCTGGCTGAAGTTCAAGGCCCGCCGCACCGCCGTCGTCCTTGCCGCCGGCGTCGTCTGGGCCCTCGCGGCGTTCCTCGTGGTCCAGTACGGCTTCCGCATCAACGCCCCGGTGGCGCTGCCGACCGCGCGGTTCCTCGAGCAGGGAACCGGCCGCGTCCTCGACATGGGCAGCGGCTCGGGACGCGCCACCGTGATGGTCCTGACCGAGCGGCTGAAGGCGCGGGTCGTCGCGCTCGACAACTGGAGCGCCGACTACAGCGCCGACAACAGCCCGCGGCGTCTGCTCGCGAACGCCGCGGTGGCTGGCGCGGCCGACCGCGTCGAGGTGACCACGGGCGACATGCGGAGCCTGCCCTTCGAGGACGGCTCCTTCGACGGGATCGTCAGCACGTATGCGATCGATCATCTGAACTCGGAGGGCATTACGAAGGCGCTCGCCGAAGCGTCCCGCGTGCTGAAGCCTGAGGGCACGTTCCTGCTCATGGTGATGAACGGCGACGGCTGAATGCTGTTCATGAATCCGCTGCTCGGTCTGCACGGCATCGGCGTGCTGCACGGCGGCAGCGGCGTCCAGGACGCATGGGTGTCGCGCCTGACGACCGACGGTTTCGAGGTGATCGAGCGCGGGCGCGCCCCGGGCACGGCCTACTTCCTGGCCCGAAAGCCCGGGGGTTTTGAGCGAGAATAGACGCTCATGGGCCGTCGACGGACCATCTCGGAAGACGACATTCTGGCGGCCGCGCACGCGGCCTTCGTCGCGAAGGGGTTCCCGGCCTCGACCAGGGACATCGCCAGACGAGCGGGCGTCTCGGAAGGCGTGCTGTTCCAACGGCACGGCACCAAAGCCGATCTGTTCTTCGCGGCCATGGCGCCGCCTCCGTTTCGGTGGGATCGGATCTTCCGCGCGCGCGGGCGGCGTCAGGACGGACGCGCCCGGCTCGAGGCGCTGGTCCACGGTCTGATCGAGTACTTCCGGCAGACCGTCCCGGTGCTGCTGCCGCTCCTCTCGCATCCCGCGTTTCGCTTCGAGGAGTTCGCGAAGCGCCATCCCGACTCGTCGCTCATCACGCTTCGCCGGGAGATCGTGCACCATCTCGCCGCCGAACGCGCCGCGGGCCGGCTCGGGCCCGTCGATCCCGGACCCGCCGCGCTCGCGCTCATCAGCCTCGGCCACACCGTGGCCGTCTTCGAGCGCCTCGGCGCGCATGGGAGCCGCTTTCCGGACGCGCTCGTCCAGGGCGCCGTGGCGTCGATCTGGCAAGGCTTCGCGCCGGCTCCGCCCAGGCGGGCACCCGCTCGCCGCCGCGACAGAAGGGCGTGAGACAGGCTGGGCGGCGAGTGCCTTCGCGTCAGCGATCGATCCGAAGATACAACGCCGAGTACTGCAACCCCCGGTGGCGGTCGCCGTACGTCGTTGGCACGTCGCGGGTCGCGTCGCTGGGAATGATGGGTCCGAGCATGATTCACGGTCGTGACCGCGCGAGCGCCAGCCACCCTCGCGCAGAGCATACACGGAGTGCACGTTACAATACTCTTCCAATGCCCCCCCGTCTCCGCTTCGCTCCATCCCCCACCGGCTTCCTCCACGTCGGCGGCGCCCGCACGGCGCTCTTCAACTGGCTCTACGCGCGCCGGCACGGCGGCGTGTTCGTGCTCCGCA